>JAKJBT010000080.1 GCA_022706865.1 Bacillota bacterium | reverse complement strand
ACACAGATATAATTGTTGCTAATAGAATCCATATAGCTAGTCTTCCAAAATAATTTCTTATATCAAGTTGCTGCAAAATAACTGGCAAGATATCATTTGATGAACCATCAATCCATTTTTGTAATAGGCCTAGCATAAATCCGCCAATTATGATTCCTATACTTACTAATATTTGTGTGCTCATGGAAACACTTCTGTCAGACACTCTTATTTTTTTAAAATACGATTTCATGTTTCTCCTCGTTAAATTAAAATTTTATACGGCCAACGGAATTGCTGGTCTGTTAGACAATTCTCCGCATCTGTCAGTTTTTAATGTAACCAAATAGCCAACAAGAAAAAGCTAAACCAAGCCGTGAAACATCAGGATTGTTATTTCCCCATTAAGTACTTCGCATAAGGGGAATCTATGGGAAGTATGATTGTAGTTTTTTCATTAAAGGTATTTTTGTATGATTCAAGAGTCCTTATAAATTTGTAGAATTCCGGATCCTTATTGTAGCTTTTCGCATAAATTTTTGCAGCTTCTGCATCTGCTTTTCCTTTGATTTCTTCGGCGGCAGAATTAGCTTCTGAAATGGTTAATTCAGCTTGAATATCAGCTTCTGCTTCTATTTGGGAAGCTTCATTCTCCGCTGCGGTAATATACTGCTTTGCTATTTTTTCTCTCTCGGATTTTATAGTTTCATATACTGTTTCCATGTCATCAGCAGGCAGCTCGGTGCGCATGAGTCTTATATCCAATATATCAATTCCTGTGTTCTGAAGCTGTTTATTTACTTCAGCCGTAATATCGTCATTATAGTCTTTTCCTGAGGCAGCACCTCTTATGATTTCGATATAGTACAATTTACTGAATTTTTCCCTTAGCGCCGAATGGACCGAATTTTCTATTAAGGCTTCGGCGTTTTCTATATTTGCTATATTATGTATAAAGTTGTATGGTTCTGTTATTCTCCAGATTGCATAGCTGATAGCGATAACATTTTTTTTATCTTTAGAAAACACGGTTATCGGTCGAACTTCATAGTTTGAGAGCTTTTTGGTCAAGGAATCGGTATTCTGGATAAGAGGGAGCTTGAAATAGAGTCCCGGCTTGTCAATTATCTTCTCTATCTTTCCGAACTGCTTGATTACAACAAGCTCATCCTCTTGGACTACAAGTGTATTAGTAATAACAACAACTATGAATAGAACAAGCAGAAATATCATAAGCAGTTTTTTCATCAACAGATCCGGAAATAGCTTCTTATTTTTTTGGCCTGAATTATTGGAGGCATTCATTGCTCATCACCTCCGAATTCACTTAACGGGATATAGTTGACAGCGCCATCCCGGTTGTCCGCTATGTATACATTGCAGCCGGGAAGGACTTCCTCAAGGGTTTCAATAATAAGCCTTGTTTTGGTAACATCTTTGCTCAGCTTATATTCCTCATATAAACTGTCAAATTTTGCTGTTTCAGCTTTTGCTTTACTGAACTTCTCTTTCGAATATGCCTCAGCTTCCATTATAATTTTCTGTGCTTCGTTTTCTGCTGAAGCAAGTTTTTTATTCCTGTATTCTTCAGCCTTTGAGATCAAAATGTTTCTTTGGGCTACTGCATCGGAAACATTATCAAAGGACTCCTTGACCTCAGCAGGGGGATGAGCCTCCTGAATTTTCACATCTGAAATTTCTATACCGATGTTATATGCTGAAATAAGCTTTCCCAGCTGTTCTTTTGTTTTTATCTGTGCATCAATTTTTCCATTGCCCATCAATGAATCAATAGTTGAATTGCCAATAACTGATCTTATGGAAGCAATTATTGCATTCTCAAGTATTTCATCCGGATTCTCCGCATTTACAAGATATGACTTCGGATCTGATACTCTCCACTCGACAATCATATATACCCAAAGAATATTGCTGTCTTCTGTCATATGCACAGAGTTTTTCTGCAGGTTTTCATTCTTCCGCTTCATATTGTTGACGCCTACTTCTACAATATTTACCTTGTTGATATTTATTACATCAGCTTGCTGTACAGGATAGGGAAGCTTAAAGTGAATACCTGACTGGGTTATTTCGGTAATACTTCCAAAGGTGCGCAAAATGCCTATCTCGCTATCTTTGACGGTATAAACCGAGGTAAGAATGCAATAAACCAATATTAATGCAATAAATACGGTTATTATTCTTGAAAAACTTAATACCCCGGTCAAAGCTGCTATTACTTCATCGCGCTTCACGATTTCACCCTCCGCAAAGTGTATTATGCTTATTAAATTATAGACAAAAAGTATAGTATTTATCAACAATTATCTCAGAATAGTCATATGATTTCATATCAGCAACAGGCAAGATTCGTCTAAATGTTTCAACAAGGCGGGGGATTTCGCAGAGAAGGGAACATTTTTTATCTCTTCGTTATATTGCATGTAATTGTATGTTAAAATATCTTATATCAAACTATTAGCATAAGGGTGATTATATGGAAAATACGACAGGTATCAAGAAGTCGTTATTGAAAAGGCTGGAGGCTCTTAAAGAATCGACAGTTGAAAAATATCAACTGGCTTCAGAGGAGATAATTGCGGAAATCTGCGATATTACGGAAGAAACCGGTAAGGAAATTGCAGTATATATAGACAGAAGAGGCATGGTTCTTGATGCAAGCATCGGAGATGAAAACACTGTAACCCTGAAGGATTTTAATATCAGAAGGTCGGAAGAAAGCTTAAGCGGGGTCAGATGCCTGCACACACATCCAAATGGCTTTGCCGGGCTTTCAGAGGTGGATATCTCTGCTTTAAAACGGATGAAATTTGACATTATGTCGGCAGTAGGGGTATCCGATGGTAAAATGACCAATGCCACTATGGCTTTTCTTGGGGCTGACAGCGATAAACAGCTGCGGGCAGTTGTCATGGGGCCATATAGCTTGAACAGGCTCATGAAGATAAATATCCTTGATATAATCAATGAGGCTGAAGCAGCCATGAAGGACATTAGAAAATCAAGCAAGGAGGTTGACAGCGATTCAGAACGGGCAGTGCTTGTAGGAGTAGAGGATGAGGAAGCCCTGGAGGAGCTTGGGGAGCTTCTGAAAACGGCAGGAGGCTGCGAGGTCGGCAGGATGGTTCAGAGCAGAGATAAAAAGGATACCGCCTTTTTCATAGGGAAAGGAAAGCTTAAGGAGCTTATGCTTCTCAGTCAGGCAGTGGGGGCAAATCTTGCGGTATTTGACGAAGAGCTTTCCGGTGCCCAGATAAGGAACCTTGAAGAAGCCCTTGGACTTAAGGTGATAGACAGGACACAGCTGATACTGGATATATTCGCACAGAGGGCAAGATCCAGGGAAGGCAAGCTTCAGGTAGAGCTGGCTCAGCTAAAATATATGATGCCGCGATTAATCGGATTGGGGCTGCAAATGTCAAGAACAGGAGGAGGTATCGGCACCAGGGGCCCCGGGGAGAAAAAGCTGGAGGTGGACAGAAGGCGAATAAGAGATAGGCTTAACGATCTGGAAAACGAGCTTAAACAGTTAAAAAAGCATAGGGATCTTCAGCGGGAAGGCAGGGTCTCAGGAAAGGCCTTTCAGGTATGCCTTGTGGGATATACAAATGCAGGTAAATCTACGCTGCTTAACAGCCTTGCGGATGCCGACATATATGCTGAAGACCAGTTGTTTGCCACCTTGGATCCCACCACCAGAAGGGTAACGCTGGGAAACGGAAAGGAAGTACTGGTAACTGATACTGTTGGATTTATCAGAAAGCTGCCTCATGATTTGATTGAAGCCTTTAAGTCAACTCTGGAAGAGGTGGTTTATGCAGATCTCCTGATACATGTAGTGGATGGAAGCAATCCTGATTATGAAGAACAGGCAAGAGTGGTTATTGATGTCCTATCAGAGCTGGGAGCAGGTGACAAAGCTTCAATTATGGCCATAAACAAAATTGATAAATGCCCCGGTAAATTCACCCCGGAGGAGTATGAAGACATGGATAATACGGTGCTTATTTCCGCTTCCGAGAGGACAGGGCTATCCAAGCTGCTCGAACTGATAGAAGGCTTTGCAGCTATGCAGTCAAGGACAGTGGAACTGTTGATCCCTTATACGGAGGGCAATATGGTTTCTGAAGTCTATAAAAGTGCAAATGAAGTAATAGAGGAGCAGTACGTGGAGGATGGAATCCATATTAAGGCTGTGGTTGATGAAATAAGCTTCGGAAGGTTAAGAAAATATGTTATTTAGCAATGGGGGTTATTCTTTGAACAGAAATAAAGCGGGATATGTATATGTTTTATTGGCAGCATTTTTCTTTGCATTGATAGCAGTAATAGGCAAGACCGTAATGAATATAGGGATCAGAATTTTTGACTTGCTTATATTGCAGTATGCGACATCATTTATTTTTATGCTTGTATATTTTGTTATAGCGGGTATAAGAAAGCTCAGCCTTCCGAAGGAAAGCTTAAAGGCTGTTCTGATACAAGGATTGATTGGAAGCTCGTGTACGACAATTCTTTTTTACCTGGCACTGGAGAAATTGAATGCGGGAATTGCTTCTATGCTGCTGTTTACTCATCCTGTACTGGTCAGTCTTTATTTCATGGCTGCAAAAACCAGGAGGATTACGCATACGAGCAATTTAGCATTGCTGGCTGCTTTTTTTGGAAGTACTATGGTTATTAATGTGTTCAATATTGATATTGCAGAAACTCCTCTTATCGGACTTGTGTTTGGAATAATGTCCAGCTGTACTTATGCCTTTTACAATGTATATGCTGATGTGAAGCTTAAAGATATTGAGCCTTTAGTTATTACCTTCTATACAAATCTCACAACTCTGGCAGTTTCAATGATACTTCATCCGGGCTTTTTCAGGTTCGAGTTTTTAATGACTTCAGAGCTTTTGATATACATTCTTGAGCTTGCGGTGGTTTCAGGGATACTGCCCGTTATATTCCTTTACAAGGGCATAAAGCTAATAGGAGCGGATAAGGCAAGCATAGTTGCGACCTCAGAGCTTCCGATAACTATATTGCTTTCATTTCTTGTGCTGGGTGAAAGAATGGGGCTTGTTCAACTTGCCGGGATACTGCTGATAATGGGTTCAATAATAATACTGCAGTATGAGGGCAAATTGGAAGAGGGCTGATTTAATAATTTCCTCTTCCGTCCTTTTCATCATCATCACATCTGTAATAGTTTTCGCATTTTTCGAATTTATCGGCAGGACTGTTCTGCCTGCTCCGGCGGTATTTCATCACGCCTCTCGCCAAAGCATAGGCAGCCATCAATCTCCTGATCTTCATCTGCAGCCCTCCTTTCCGGTCTTAGTATTTTTTTCTTTGCTCTTGGAGGATATTTCATATATTCCCATTATAAGCAGGAATGCTCCGAATACCTTTTTTAAAATACCGGAGTCCAAATTAACTGCAACAAGGGAGCCGATGACAGCCCCTGCACAGCCTGTGACTGCAAGTTTAAAGAGCAAACCTTTTTCAATATTGCGCTTTCTTGCATGTACAAACAGGGCTGCTGCGGCAGAGGGTATAAACACCAGCAGGTTTATGCTCTGGGCTACCTGCTGGTTGGTGCCTATAATAAAAACCAATGCGGGTATCAACAAGGTACCTCCCCCTATACCCATACCGCTTATTATACCCGACGCAAAGCCTATAAGTACCGTAAGCATCAAAACACCATCCTTATGGCTGCAAGTATCATAAATATGCCGAATATTTTTCTGAGGGTATTTATTGGAACCCTGTTTAAAAGAAAGGAGCCGAATAATGCTCCAAGGACTGAACCGGCAGCAACCTTAAGGGTAAGAGAAAGATCCGCCACATCGTACCTGAAATAGATAAATGAACTGATAAGTGATATAGGAAGTATTATAGAAATTGCAGTTGCATGGGCCTTGTGATCTTCAATGTCCATGAGGAATACAAGACACGGAACCAGAATAGTGCCGCCTCCGGAACCGAATATACCATTGACAATACCCGCAGCGAAGCCAATTAATGCAGTTTTTAGTACATTCTTATTTTTCATAATTGCTCCAATTACATAATGAATCTGATATTTACTTATCGTTCTCAGTATTAATCTCTGCATTACCTGCTTTATTATTGCATGTAAAAATTCTCAGTGAGGAACACTTAGAGCATAACAAATGTCTGCATTATACTATAACAAATGTTTGCATTATACTATATGGATTATTTGCATTATACTACATGGATTATTTGCATTATACTACATGGATTATTTACATCATTTTTTATGAATGCTATTATAATACTTATAGATAGAAAATAACTGCGGCAATGATTGAAAAACTATTGTTTTGATGGAGGTACGCAAATGATTAATGCTGATACAGTGATAAATGAAGCAGTGGAATGGATAAGAAACACGGTTGAAGGGGCAGGTGCAAAGGGTGTTGTATTTGGCCTTTCAGGGGGCATAGACTCTGCGGTTGTGGCTGCACTATGCAAGAAAGCATTTCCTTCCGATTCGCTGGGAGTAATAATGCCCTGCTACAGCAATCCTATAGATGAGGAGCACGCAATTGCTGTAGCTGAAGCTATAGGACTGGAAACAAAGACTGTGGTTCTTGATAAGGCTTTTGATTCTATGAAATCTGTGCTTGGAGTACAGGAAAGCGATCCAAGGCTTGCAGTAGCAAATATCAAGTCAAGGCTTAGAATGATTACATTATATTATTATGCAGGATTAAGAAATTATCTGGTGTCCGGAACAGGGAACAGATGCGAATTCACTATAGGCTACTTTACAAAATATGGCGACGGGGGAGCAGACATCATGCCTTTGACCAGCTTCGTAAAAGGCGAAGTAGTAGAGCTGGCATATAAGCTGGGTATTCCGGAAGCAGTTATTACAAAACCGCCCACGGCAGGCCTCTGGGAGAATCAAACCGATGAGAATGAGATGGGTATGACTTATACTGAGCTAGACAATTACATACTTACAGGAAATGCAGCGGAGCATATAAAGAAAAAAGTGGATGCCATGAATAAGAGAAGTGAACATAAGAGAACGATGGCACCAAGGTTTGTACCATCTGAAAAGCAGGATTAGGGAAGTTTTTGCATTAGTGATAGACTCTATGATATAATATGCGCGGGCGCATATTATATCCTTTATTTAAATGCCCGTGCGATTTTTTGCTACGCAAAACGCACATGGGCTTAGAGTATAATTTTCATTGGCAAAATAAAAGGCAAAAATAAAGGGAAGAGGCAAAAACCCCTTCCCATCATACAAATCAAACTGTAGAATGTAATTGTCCAGAAAACATCGACAGGAGTGATTTG
>JAKJBT010000079.1 GCA_022706865.1 Bacillota bacterium | reverse complement strand
ATCCTTATCCATCATTATGTCCATGGCAGTAAACCTTGGAACTTCCCTGGCCAATCCATGGATTAAAAAAGGATTAATGGGAACTACTCTGTTTTTGTTCAATATTATTGTATTACTTCCAAAAATATGGGGCTGTCCTTCAACAAAGGGAAAATAAAATTCATAGTCACTATGGGAATGAGTTCCCGAAGGCATATAAAACTCCTTCTTCGATATAGTAACCATCATTTTTTCACTGGTATAAACATTTTGAAAGTTTAACAGTATGTCATTGGGATAAGGTTCCGTACCAATCTGAACTAAAGATAACCTGTCCCTTTTTATATTGTCCTCCATATTCCTTTCTCCTCGTTCTGCCGTTAATCCCAAGAAACTGAAGCAACATGGATAATACCTATTATCATATTATACCGGGCATGATGGCATGTCAATAGATGCGATACAGCCTCCCGAAACTATCAAAGAGGTCATATTGTCAATTCAGCAATTATCTCTTTCAGTGTTTGATTATTGCCGACATTTCCTGGAAAAATAATATACGGAATTTCCGGAAACTTGCTGTTTTCATCTGTTATCCATACAGGTATCCCCGGCTTTATCTGTCCTGCAACCAGTGCTCTCTTTACCCCAAGCCCTTTGGTCCCTATGTCGCTGGAAGTAATCCCGCCCTTTGCAATAATGAAACTTGGCGCCGTATTAAGAGATTTCACAATATTCACAAGCGCTGAAGAGACTTTTACAGAAACCTCCAGGTTTTCTTCACTGATTTTTTGCGATACCTTTACCAGATTCCTGCTGGTATATACCAATACAGTATTTCCATTGGCAATTTCTTTCTCTGCTATGGCCGAAACCCTGGATATTTCACTATGCATTTCGCCGCTGATAACCTTATTCACACTTAGCTCAACGGTTTTCAGGTATTCAAGCTCCATTGCGGCATATAACTGGTTTGTTGTTTTTTCTACATAGGAACCGACAATAACAAGCCCGCCTTTGTTATTATACTTAATCAATTCATCTTTAGTAAGCAATTTTTTATCTTTTATTCCGCCTCTTACTTTTACAAAGGATGCCGCTGTCCTGAACAAAAAATTCTTCCCCTGCTCTTCCGCCAGCATGAGTCCCATGGTAAAAATTACAATATCACTATAGTCAAAAGCATTGACTATGATTTTCTGAAACTTTTCAGCACCAAGCAAAGTTTTGGCAATCTCATCATATCCCTGTTCTCTTATCATATCCAGGGAAATTGATATTACATCATTTGACTTATGCTTTCCCAGGGTCTTTTCTTCCACCCACAGCTTCAGGTCGGAATTTTCATAACCGAATGCAGCGTCTTTTGCGAATTCTGTTTCACCTGCCGGTATCAACCTGCCATTATCTTCTATCCAATGAATATCATTAACTGTATATCTGCCGCCTTCCTTAAAAAACGGGATGATTATCTCCCCGTCGATTCTTATATCTGTTTTTCCCTCTACTACTCTACGTATTGTCTCAGTTTCAAGGGGGTAATGCCCTCTTAAGGTTGAGTCGCTCCTGCTGATTATATTAAAGGCTTTCCCCGTTTCAAGTGAAATATTGCAGATTCTTTCAGCAATAACACTGTTTATATGTTCTGCATCCTTTGCTTTCAAACCTCGGCTATTCGTAAGAATGTATATTAAATTGGCCTTTTCCAGAAATGCCGACCTTATTGATTCTTCATCCCACACTGTTAGTACGGGAATATTATTGACAGTCTGGACACCGGTCGGATCATCGTCCAAAACAAACAGCTTGATATTCTGCTTCATGATTTTTTTAATCAGCAAATCATTAAGCTCATTACAGCCCTCAGGCAAGTCAGGCAGTTTACTTATTACTTCATTTATATTTACAGCATTCAATTTAATGTCCTCCTGCAAAATTTCCCACATCAAATCGTTTCATAATAATTTTAGCAGCTTTCCTTGCCATAGCCATTATTGTAAGTATAGGAGGATTCCCCAGGGATTCCGGAAACAGGGTTGCATCTGCAACATACAGGTTTTCGGGGAGTCCGGGATTGTGGAAGGTCTCCGCTTCCTTACTTGTAAGCGGCAGCATACCGCCGGGATGTCCGGCATTTATCGTTCCAAGGAAAATATCGTCCTTTTTTATACCAAAGTTGTCAAGTATCTCCCTGCAAATCCCGACTCCCTCCTGCAGCCTTTCTTTATCAATACCGGTAAGCGTTTTATCGATATTATTTTTATCAATACTTCCGGTGCTTGAATCCGCCAGCTTAATCATCAGTGACAGAGTATCGGAAGCGAGATACCGCCAGCTTTTATTAAAGAAAAAACTCAGGTAGTCAAAATACGGAGATAAGATATAATGCTCCCTCTGCACGGCAAAGGGCATTGAAAGCTCTTTATTCTGAAGGCTTCCTTTATACTCGGCCGCTATGCAGAGAACCGGATCGACAAACAGCCTGCTTTCACATCCGATGCCCGAATTCTGAAGGATTACAGGGGTAGAAAAACCCCCGGCTGCCAGTATGACAATATCAGCCGGATAGAAGCCTTTATTTGTATGTACTCCCTTGGCATACTCCTTTTCGACAACCACCTTCAAAACCTTGCAGCCTGTAATGAGTTCCGCTCCTGCATCCTGTGCGGCTGCAACCATTTGACGGCTGTCCCATTTAGCACCGTATCTGCAGCCCAGTACACACCTTCCGCAGCCTGTGCAGTTCCTGTAATCTCCAAGCTTCGGTATGGGCTTTGGATCCAGCTCCATTTCCCTGCATATTTCAAACAACTTTTTTGTTGTGTCTCTCCATTTATTTTGATGATCATACGTAATTGGAATTTCCTCGTAAAGCTCCCGGAATTCTTCCTCAAGCTCAATTCCAAGCATATTCAGCCCTTTGTCCAGCCGGAGGGCATTTCCTGCAGAAATTGTGGTTGTCCCGCCCAATCCGACCCCGTTGACCAAAACCATCTTATTCTCGGTTTTACGGACTCTCATTGACGGAAACAGCAGCCGGATTTCTCTTTCATCAAAGAAAAGGCCGGTCTTTTTAAGCTTTTCCAGGACGGACAAGCTGAAAGAAAAAGGCTTGAACTCTCTGCCTGCCTCCAGGATGGTTACATTAAATTTCCCCTGCAGCATTGATGCAGCGGCTGCTCCGCCGGCACCGCTGCCGACTACAATCACTTTCTTCATTTTCAGTCTCCCTGCCTTAAAAATCCTTTACAGCAGCCGAAGCCTTCGGTGATCCTCCCATTAAAGCACAGCCTGCCGCCTCCTGAAAGCCCTGCTGCCATTCCTTCATCCAGTGAAGAGATAAGCATACAGGCTTCCTTTGTATAATACCTGCTGAAAAAACACTGTTTAATAATGAATTCGCCCTGTCCTTCATAATGAAAATCTATACCGATAAGCCTGTAAATAATACCAAGGGCTTTAACAGACTCCTCCCATTCTGATATATGAAAGCTTTTCCTCAGGTCCTGCCCATAGATAAAAGAATTCTGGTACAACCGGTGTTTTATTTCTTCAATAGGGGCTCCGCCTGCCAAATAACTCTCAGCCTGTTCCCTTGTAAATAAGGCGTATTTCGACAGGCAATCCGCAAAAGAAAGCCCCCTGAGCTCCGGCGGCCCACATTGAAAGGCATCAGCCGTCAAGCGGAACAATTCATTGAGCTTCCTTTTCCTGATAGGTTCAGGAACGTAAATCTGTATTATTTTCAGAAGCATAATAAAACCTCTTTTTTTTCATTTTCACGAGGCATAATACTGATATGCCTATGAAGCCGTCAATGACAAAATTGGCGAAATATATAAGGTAAGGCCGGTGTATCATGAACAGGTATAGGGAAATCACAGAAGATGCCAGTTTAGCCTGTACCAGCAGCAACGGGTAAATATTCTCCTCCGGATGGCGATACATCAGATATGCAAGCAAAGTTACAAAATACATATAAGCCGAAGCCAGTATAAGATAAAATCCGGCACCTTGCAGCGGGGCCTGGGGTAATCCGAAATAACCCGAAATATTATTAAAAAAAATCAGAGCTGAGTCAGGGAAAAACAGAAAAATAATGCCTACAACTGCAAATATTGCCGCTGCGGCAATGCTGAACAGTTTATAAATTCTCATGCACATACCCCCACAATCTTATCTCTTATAATACAATCTGAAGAATTCGGACATCGGGCTGAACCGGACCTCCTTCATCATCTCCAGGGTATCTTCTTTGCTGATAGGTGATTGCCCCTTATAATGCTTTTTCAGCAATTCGTAATTTTTATTAATAAAGCAGCTGCTTTCCGACGGAAAATGCTCCTTCATCTCCGAAAAAACGGTTTGCGCCGACTTATCCCGCACATTTCCAAAGGTCATGGGTGTAAATACACAGGGGCTTACTTCTCCGAATGCATCAATATATACCATTTTATTGCCCGCATTACAGCCGAAATGCTCTCTTCCTTCAAAATGTCCAAGATAATTTACCGTTATCCTTCCCTCTTTGTTGTATTTATCCTGCAAGCTTACCAGGCTTAGCCTTTCCTCTTCGGTAATAACCGAAGCCTCATTCCAGAAAGCTTCTACCGTCGGCTTTGTTTCACTCAGCCAGGCTTCGTGGATACCAAGGCTTATCAGGAACTCCAGCAGTTCACTCACCTTGTTTTCTTTTACCATCTCCCGGGAAATAACCGATGACACACTGGTATGAATACCATTATTCTTAAATATTTCTATTGCCCTGAGTGCCGTACGGAATGCCCCTGCATATCCCCTGATCCGGTCATGTTCTTCTTCGTTCCAATGGTCCAGGCTGACTGTAACATACAGAAGCCCTGCTCTTTTAAGCTCCGCTGCCAAATTTTCCGTAAGATTTACTCCTGTGGTAAACAGCTTTATTGCGCAGTCATCTCCCACACTTTCAACAATCTCAACAATGTCTTTGTTCAATAGGGGTTCTCCCCCGGTAAAGCCGAGCCAGACAACACCCATTTCCTTCAGTTCCTGTATAAGCCGCTTGATTTCGTCCTTATTCAGGAGCTCACCGCTTCTGTTCTTGTTGTAACAATACCTGCAATTCTGCGGGCAGGCATTGGTCAGGCAGATTTGTGCATGGGAGGGCCCTTCGGTTTTTGCCAGCAGATGCTCATTTATGAAGCGGCTGAATGCTTTGCTGTTTATTGAAGGCAGATGGGAATGGATTATCAGCTGCCCGCCGACATTCAATAATTTGAACTTCTTCATATAATCAGCCAGGAACAGGTTTATAGAAGGTTTTACCCTTATTATCCTAATGTTTGACAACAGTGCTTTTGCTAAAGCAATTTTATTCTTGAATTCAGACATGTGCTGACACCCCATAATTTGGATTTTTGCGCATTATAAACCAATTATACAACATTAATGATTCAATGTTTACTATTATTTTTGCCGCAGCAAAAGGGTGCACCTTATACTTCCGGGCACATTTCAAATCAGTCGGCATATAATGGTAGTATTAGTCTGTGAAAGGAATGATAGGTGTGTATAAAAAGTATCCATGCCCATACTACCCCGGCTTGCCGGCGTATCACATGCCCTGTCCCATGATGGGCTATGAAGCATTTGAAGATGATTCTACTGAAATTCAGGACTATGGGCCGGAGCCCTTCGTGGTGAATATTAATGAGGCTTCAAAAGAGAATAGTAACTTCCGCACCGCTATATGGACAGGACGGCATTTGCAGGTTACATTAATGAGCATCAATGTTGGGGAAGATATCGGTTTGGAAATCCATCCCGAAATTGATCAATTCATACGCATTGAAGAAGGGCAGGGAATAGTAAAAATGGGTGAAAGAAAAGACAGACTGGACTTTCAAAGAAAGGTCTATGATGACTTTGCCTTTATTATTCCTGCAGGTACATGGCACAACCTAATCAACACCGGAAACAAACCCATAAAGCTGTACTCCATTTATGCACCTCCACAGCATCCAAGAGGCACAGTCCATAAGACCAAAGCAGATGCTGAGGCTGCCGAAAAGAAACGCGGCTGATGATGCCGTAAGAGGCACACAGTCTCAACGGGATGGGGAATTTTCAAGCGACATCAACAGAAAACCGCAGAAAGCTGTATTGTCAGTTTGCAGAGATGCATCGACCCCTTTTTTTATCAGGTTGATCTGCTCCCGGTAAGCCCGATAGAAGTCATAGGTGGGTTTCGGGCTGTATTTGAGCCCTTCCAGCTCAAAATATTCAATTACACCTTTAACTGTAGTCGGTTTGATGAAAACTTCCACATCCGGCCTGTAGTATACGGGACATACAGTTAACAACGGCCACTTGGCAAGCTTATATTCATCCAGCAGGCCGGTCATCAGCCCGAAGCCGGAAGCCTGGTCCCCATGCAGAAATTCCCTCAGCCCTTGGGATAATAGTGCCCTTTCCCCGGGGCTTATTGCCTTGACAAGGTCTCTGAACTTAGGCTTCTCAAAAACCGATACCATTGAAGACTGGCTGACAATCCTGCTCATTGAATCAGCAATTTTATCCGGATCATCGAAGTTTTCAGCTGCAAAGCTCTCCTGAGCCGCTTTGTGCATTTTGTCCACCTTGTGCTTCTTTGCAATTTCAAGCATCAACGGATCTGAAAATCCGCCGGGATATTTAAGGAAAAATCTTTCTTCGGCCTCTTTAAGCTTTACTTTATTCAAATCTGTTCCCCCCCATTCTCCTGAATGGTGCGAACCTTTTTTGATGTATCATAGCCCAATTCATAATAGTTGTTGTTGTTGAACACGAAGCTTTTTATTACATCAAGACCAAGCTTTTTGGTATGGGCATTGTATGATCTGGAATTTATATGGTTAATAAATGTTATAAGTATGGGATATTTGTTCTTCATCTGCATCCTTGAAAAATCAAAAATCATTGGGAGTACTTCCGTTCCCCTGTAATCCTTATCAATACAGATCGGCCCATATTGATAAGAGTTTTTCACGGAAAGTATCTGCCCCATATATTCAATATTCTGCAGGTCTTCAATCATATACTGAAAAATCGGCCACTTTGACCAGTATTCCCAGGACGCAGCCATGGCATAAGCAGCAATCTTATCACCATCACAGGCAATTGCTATGCCGTCTTCTTTCTCTATAAGTTCTTTAAACTGTTCTTCTGTAAATAAGGTAGTAACAAATCCGTCAGGTTTGTCTTCTTCGCTGATGGTTGCAATATGGTACTTTTTCTGCAATTCTGATATTGCAGGTATGTCTTTAATCACAGCATTTCTATATATCATGCTTTTTTTCATTTTTCACCCCTTTATTCTGCAATCTGCTTATCCCTTTTCATGATATGCTCTATCAG
>JAKJBT010000009.1 GCA_022706865.1 Bacillota bacterium | reverse complement strand
GCAGAAATCATACTGGACGGAAGGAAGCTTGAAGGAAATGAGATCCGGCTTGCCGAAGACGGCGCGGAGCATACCGCAGAGGTCATCCTAACATGACATTACTGTTACATATGTAAACATTTCCTTGAAATGAAGTATTATCTATATTATTATATATATATATGTGAACCTGGGGGTGTAATAATGAGCGATAGATTCGAAGACACAATGAAATTCAAGGTTGAGACAGATAAGAAGTATGAAGCATCGGATATACTTCTGTCTGTGTACAGCGCACTTAAGGAGAAAGGCTACAACCCCATCAATCAGATAGTGGGATACATACTTTCCGGAGATCCTACATACATTACAAGCCACAACAACGCAAGAAGCCTGATTAAAAAGCTTGAAAGAGATGAACTCCTTGAAGAGCTCGTAAGGGCTTATGTAGATGGGAAGTAGCTGCAATACGGTTCAGGAGAGATTAGTTTGAATAAAAGCTTAATCGCTTTTTTTTCTATTGCTGCATTAAGTGCAGCAATTACTGCTTTGCAGGATGTAAAGGCTTATGAGATTTCTGCATCTCGAGAAGAGGAATACGGCAAAGTAGTGATGATAGTCGGAGATTACCTGGATATTAAGGATATCAGCAGGATGGAGAATCTTTGCAGACTGGCAGGACGCAGCCATGTTGCCCTAATAAACAACAGGCAGCCGGGGAAAGCCGATGCGGCCAAATCAAAACTCATAATCGGTTCCGGAAAAAGGCTTGAATTGGATGCCGATATGGTTTTGGGAGACAGAAATGATATCAACAGGATCAAAGACAGAAATGCCAACAGTGAATATAAAAAATACATCGGATACATAGGCGATGCAATCAATAAGAAGGATGGAACTGCCTGCTATATTGGAAATGCAGATGCAGAGAAGAAGAACAGAAGCTCTATGTTAATTGCGGCGGATAGCAGCGGTGAGATTGATTCAGGGGAGACAGAGGATGTCATTATAGAAGATGCTGCTTTCCCGGGCGGAAAGAGAACTGATTATGACAGGCTGGCGGAATTGTACAAGCAATATCTGCCGGCTTCTTCATTTATTGTGATAGAGACAGGGGATATGGAAAGGCTGGAAGCCTTTAAAGGCTCCATGTCCGAGGAAGCCTACCAATCATATAAACAGGATGTGATGGAAAGGATTGACGGATTTGTAAAGGAGATAGTCGGTTACGGGGGTTTGAAAACTTTTATATTCATATCAACCTACCCTTCAAAATCAAACGCGGAAGCCGGCAATAAACTGACTCCGATTGTGGTTTATGAGGGAAGGGGGGGAGTGCTGCACTCAAACAATACAAGACGGAATGGCATAATTTTGAATACGGACATTGCAGATTATGTGCTCTATAAGCTGGGATACTTAACTGAATGTGCCGTTCTCGAATTGGATGAAAAAGCTTCGTTAAATGCTTTAGAGGATATGAATATGAGTATTTTAAGGACCTCCGTCCTGAGGGCTCCTGTTCTTACTTATTATGCGGTGTCAGTGATTGCGGCACTCGGGATGCTGTTTGCCGCGGCTGTTTTTTTTGGAAAGAAATGTGGACATTTTTGGTTTGGTACCGGGATTATAATTGCATATACAATGCTTCTGATTCCAATTGCATTTCTTTTAATACCCGCATCTTGCCAGGATTGGGGGCCTGTCGGATATGCAATACTGACTGCCGCTGTTTCTTTTGTATTGTCAATATTACTTCACCTAAGCTTAAGGAACAGGCTGAAGACTATTCTGGTAATCTGCCTGCTTCTGCAGGCAGGGCTTGCTGTTGATATACTTACAGGCAGCGAATTGATAAAAAAGTCTGTGCTGGGGTATGATCCCATAATCGGTGCAAGGTTTTACGGCATTGGAAATGAATATGCAGGGATGTTCATCGGCATTTCTCTAATGGTCTTTGGCTGTGTTTTGGAGCTTAGGGGAAGGAGATGCGGCAAGGCTGCCGCAGCAGCTTATTTTTCATCCTGCACACTTCTTCTTGGATTGACGTCTTTGGGCGCAAATTTCGGAGGGGCATTGGCAGGGGTTTTTGGTTATTTACTTGCTTATTTTCTGGTTTTTGATATAAAATTTAACAGAAGAAGTATTTTTACGGGAGTATTGATTCTGGGTTCAACTGCAGCCGCATTGATAATCGCGGACAGCCTGGGATTGACAAGGCAATCCCACATGGGAGGCCTTATAAAGGACACCCGTGCCAATGGCGCCGGAGTTATTGCCTCTGTGATAAGCAGGAAAATATCAATGAATATCAGGCTGATGAGATATACCATATGGACAAAAGTGCTGCTTTGCATAATAGGAGCAATATCCATCATGTTTTACAAGCCCGTAAAACAGATGTTCTATGTATTCAACAGGTATAAATATCTGAGATACTCATGGATGAGTATTGCAGCTTCAGCCGCCGTGGGCTTCGCAGTAAATGATTCAGGAATTGTAGTAGCTGCAACAGCGATGATATTTATGGCATTTACCATGTTGATTATGTGTATAGGAGAAGGAAAGGTGGTCTGAAGATGGATTACAGGATTTTAGGAAGTTCAGGGCTGAGAGTATCCAGGCTCTGTTTTGGAAGCCTCACCATCGGGCCCCTGCAGGCGGGACTTGATCTTGAAGAAGGGGCATCAGTGATAAGAGCCGCCTTTGATATGGGAGTTAACTTTATAGACACAGCGGAGCTTTATAGAACATATGATTATATAAGAAAAGCTGCAGAAGGAAGAAGAAAGGATATAATAATATCAACAAAGTGCTATGCCTATACCAGGGAAGGTGCTGAAAAAAGCCTTAGAAAAGCACTGGATGAATTAAATACGGATTATATAGATATTTTTTCGCTTCATGAGCAGGAAAGCGAGCATACATTAAAAGGGCATCAGGAAGCCATTGAATATTTCATTCGGGCAAAGGAAAAGGGATATATCAGGAGCATCGGCATATCTACCCATGCCATTGCAGCAGTAAGGGCTTCATTAAAATACAAAGATATTGAGGTAATTCACCCGATATTGAATAAAAGGGGCCTGGGGATAATTGACGGAGACGTAAACGGAATGCTTGAAGCAGTGGCTGAGGCATACAATGCGGGAAAGGGCATATATTCAATGAAGCCCTTAGGCGGAGGGAATATGATAAAGGACAGCATCCAATGCTTTGACTTTGTTCTTTCAAACGACAACCTGCATTCAATAGCCGTTGGAATGCAGAGTTATGAAGAGGTAGCAAGCAACGTGATGATTTTTGAGGGAAAACAGGTACCGGAAGATATCAGGCAGAAGCTTGAGAAGAAAAAAAGAAGGCTGCTCATTGATTACTGGTGCAGCGGCTGTGGAAGCTGCAGCGGGAAATGTGCACAGAAAGCTATTAGTGTGGAAAAAGGCAAGGCAGTGGTCGATCCGTCAAAATGTGTGCTTTGCGGATATTGCAGCGCTTATTGCCCTGATTTTTGCATTAAGGTTGTGTAACAAAATTATACGAATGAAAGGGAACATTTATGAGGATTATGGGATTGGATTTGGGAGATGCCACTATCGGTGTCGCTGTCAGTGACGAGCTTGGAATGATTGCTCATGGAATAACCACAATAAGAAGAAAGAGTATAAATTATGATATTGATTGTTTAAAAAACATTATTTGTGAGAAAGATATAAAAAGAATTATAGTCGGATTGCCCAAAAATATGAATAACACTATCGGGCCAAGGGGAGAAAAGACCATAGAGTTTGTGACAATACTGAAGGAGAATTTTCCGGACATTGAAGTGGAGACGTGGGATGAAAGGCTCACTACCTGCGCAGCCGAAAGAACTCTGCTTGAAGCTGATGTAAGAAGGAAGGACAGAAAGAAAGTCATAGATAAGCTTGCTGCAGTATTGATATTGCAATGTTACCTGGACAATATGAAAAATGATAATTCTTGAAATATTCAGGTTTTATTGACACAGTATTGTCAGTAGTATAAAATAGGTTTACGAGAAAGATTGAGGTGATTTTAGAATGAGTGATGAAATGGACATAATTCTTCTTTATGATGAAAACGACAATGAGACCGAGTTTGAAGTGGTCGCTACTTTGGAAGTGGATGAAAATGAATACGCTATACTGCTGCCGAGAGACGACACAAGAGATCCCGATGCTGAGGAAGTGGACGAGGCATATGTATTGAGGATAGAACAGGACGAAAATGGAGAAGACATACTCATAGGTATAGATGATGAAGAAGAACTTAATACCGTAATAGAAGCATATGAGGAACTTGTAAGAGAAGAATCAAATTAATTGTTAAGCTGAAAGAAGCCGGTTAAAAATTCTCCGGCTTCTTTTTATTTTTTATTTTCTAAATGATATTGACAATCAATATCAGTGATGGTACTATTTAATTAATGGAAATGAGAATCAATATCAATTAGAGGGAGATGATGAATATGACACTGGATAAGGTTTCGAGAGGAAATAAGGTTAGAATTACTAAGATAAATAATAAAGATATAAAAACTCAGGCAATCAGGATTGGGATATATGAAGGCGCGGATTTTCTTTGCAGTGAGAGGCTTGCAGGTGGGCCTGTAATACTGCAGAACAGGATGCAGGAGGTTGCCATAGGCAGAAGGCTGGCAGAGGGCATAGAAGTAGAAAGAATAAATAAATAGGTCACTGGAAGGGAAAAGGTATTATGAATTGCTGCAATAATAACAATAAAAATAGCATTGAAGGTATAAAGGATAAAAAGCTGGTTCTTGCCGGCAATCCGAATTCAGGCAAATCTGTTTTTTTCAATCATTTGACCGGAATTTACGTTGATGTTTCAAATTTCCCTGGGACAACGGTCGATATAAGTACGGGCAAATACAAGGATTACACGGTAGTGGACACACCGGGGGTTTATGGGGTTTCTTCCTTTAATGAGGAAGAAACAGTCGCAAGGGATGTAATACTTGAAGCCGATATTATATTGAATGTGGTTGACAGTGTTCATCTGGGCAGAGACTTGTTCCTGACAAAACAGCTGATAGATATGGGAAAACCGATATTGGTGGCATTGAATATGATTGATGAATTGCAAAAGAATGGCATGACCATTGATGTAAAGCTGCTGGAAGAACTGCTGGGAGTCCCTGTTATTCCGACTTCTGCGGTTAAAAATATCGGAGTATCGGATGTGTTGGCATCATTGGAACAGGCGAGGCAGGGAAATAGAGATCCCAGGCTTACAGAAATGATGAAGAAGTTCGGGAATACATGCAGCAAAGCGGAAGCTTTAATGATACTTGAGGATGACGAGATAGTCGCCGAAAGATCTGGCGTTGAAACCTCCGGCTTGCGTGATGATATTTATATGGAAAGGCGCAGGGCGGTTGAAGATATAGTAGATAAAGTGCTGAAGGAAACAAGTAAGGGTGCTTCCTTCGGAATTCTGCTGGGCAGGTGGATGCTGAGGCCTGTTACCGGAATTCCAATGCTTTTACTGACTTTATATGCTATGTATAAAATAATTGGGATTTTTGTGGCAGGAACAGTCGTAGGCTTTACAGAGGAAGTAATCATGGAAGGTATGTACAGGCCATTTATTATATCAGTATTGTCACCTTTTATCAGTGAAGGCAGCTTTATAGGCAGCATGCTGATTGGAGAATTCGGAATACTTACAATGGTGCCTGTATATATAATAGGCCTTTTACTGCCCCTTATCATTGGTTTTTATGTCCTGATGGCAGTTCTGGAGGACAGCGGTTACCTGCCAAGAATTGCGGCACTGGTAGACAGGATGCTTATATCACTTGGACTCAACGGTAAGGCAATTATACCTATCATACTTGGCTTTGGTTGTGTTACAATGGCAACCATGACTACAAGGATATTGGGCACAAAGAGGGAAAAGATTATCGCTACGGTACTTTTGGGACTCGCAATACCATGCTCCGCACAGCTTGGGGTAATAATGGGGCTGGTTTCAGGATTGGATGTATTTTATATAATCACGTATATCACAGTTATTGCTGCAATATTTATACTTGTCGGTACGGTGCTGAATAAGCTGATGCCCGGAGAAAGCTCTCATCTTCTTATAGACCTTCCTACAATCAGGTTGCCGATGCCGGGAAATGTTGTGAAGAAGACTTTTCAGAAGACGGTGATGTTCCTGAAGGAGGCAGTCCCGCTGTTCATATACGGGGCATTGCTTATAAGTGTTTTGGGGCATACAGGTGCATTGTCATATATACAGCAGTGGATGACACCAATAACGGAAGGCCTGCTTAAGCTTCCGCCTGAAACGGCAACAGCATTTATTATGGGCATTATCAGGAGGGATTTCGGAGCCGCAGGGCTTACTTCAATCGCAATGACACAGCAGCAGCTGCTTGTTTCTCTGATAGTAATGACGTTGTTTGTGCCGTGTATAGCAGCAATTATGGTTATTTTTAAAGAAAGAGGCACAAAGGATGCTCTGGCAATATGGCTGGGAAGCTTTGCAGCAGCATTCATCACAGGAGGGATAATTGCATGGTTGATATGAAGAATGGTTTGAAATGCAGCAAATGCGGATATACGTTGAAGGAACAGAGTAAATGCCCCAGATGCGGGACTGTTGTACAGTGCAGCCTGTCATGCTCGGGCAATTGCCTGAAATGCTTTGCAGAAGCTGCAAAGGCCAAAAACAAAAATTAGTTGACAAAAATGCAGAATAAATAATAATATAAAATGGAAGGAATATTGGACAAAACACTAGTTTATCAAAATATAGGTGTGCATTATGTGAATTACTGAATCAATAAATAAAGGAAGTTGAAAGCTTTGATACGAGAGTTTGAGTACTTAAGGGAAAAGCTTAAGGAGAAGGGGTTTAAACTGACTCCTCAAAGAAGAGCTATACTTGACATCATATTGGAGACTGAAGGCAAGCACTTAAGTGCGGAAGAAATCTATGACCTGGTCAAGGTAAAGTGCCCCGATATAGGTTTGGCCACAGTGTATAGAACCATGCAGATGTTTGAAGAGGTAGGGCTTGTATATAAACATAATTTTGATGAGGTAAGAAGCAGGTATGAGATTAATCACCACAATGAGTACCATCAGCATCATCATCTCATCTGTGTTGGGTGCAGCAGGGTAATCGAGGTTGAGGAGGATCTGCTGGAGCAATTGGAGTCCGGTATAGAAAAGAAATATAATTTTGAGATAAGTAATCATAACGTTAAGTTTTTCGGATACTGTGAAAAGTGCAGAAAGTGACTTACGGTATTGCATAGCATATGCAATACCATTTTAATTATATGAAAAATCCCTGCTCGTATTTTTTGAAAGTAATAAATGATATTCTATTGACTAATAATAGCTTATAGCCTAAAGAAAAAAATAAATGTATTATTAATTATATATATATCGTGAAAATATTTAGCACTATATCAACTAAATATTGTTGTTAAGTGCGAAATATATAGATCGGAAAAAATAGAAAGGACTGATATGGAAAGTGGCAAAAAGTAAGGCAAAATTAAAATTAATACCGCTCGGAGGGCTGAATGAGATCGGAAAAAACATGACAGCCATCGAGTACAAGGATACCATAGTTGTAATCGACTGTGGGCTGATGTTTCCGGATGAGGAGATGCTGGGAATTGATCTTGTAATACCTGATGTAACATATCTGGTGAAAAACAAGGAAAAGGTCAAAGCTATACTGCTTACTCACGGCCATGAGGATCATATAGGTGCTTTGCCCTATGTGCTTCCTCAGATAAATGTTCCCGTATATGGAACTAAGCTGACCCTGGGGCTGGTGGAGAATAAGCTTAAGGAGTTCGGACTGCTTTCGTTGGTTGAGAGGATAACCGTTAAGCCAAAGGACATAGTGAAATTCGGCGAACTGGAGGTAGAGTTTATAAAAACGAGTCATAGCATAGCTGATTCAGTTGCCATTGCCATTCACACACCGGTTGGCATTATAGTTCACTCAGGGGATTTTAAAATCGATTATCAGCCGATAGACGGTGAGCTGATTGACCTGCACAGATTTGCGGAACTTGGGAAGCAGGGAGTGCTGGTGCTTATGGCTGACAGTACAAACGTTGAGCGCCCGGGATATACAATGTCTGAAAGCACTGTGGGAGCTACCTTCATAGAACTTTTCAGAAATGCAGGCGGAAGAGTAATATTAGCCACCTTTGCATCAAACATCCACAGGATACAGCAGGCAATAAATGCGGCTGTAATGTTCAACAGGAAGGTGGCGGTTGTCGGCAGGAGCATGGTCAATGTAATAGGAGTAGCTACAGAATTAGGCTATATTAATATCCCCGAGGGAGTCATGATAGAGGTTGACAATATAGACAAGTATCCAAATGACAGAATAATGATACTTACAACAGGGAGCCAGGGAGAGCCTTTGTCAGCTTTAGCCAGGATGTCTACTGCAGAACACCGGAAGGTTACAATAATACCGGGAGACAGGGTTGTTATTTCGGCAACTCCGATACCCGGAAATGAGAAGCTTGTATCAAGGGTTATAAATCAACTCTTTAAGAAGGGTGCCGATGTTATATATGAGTCACTGGTAGATATTCATGTTTCAGGCCATGCATACCAGGAAGAACTGAAACTCCTTCAAGCCCTTGTAAAACCAAAATATTTCGTCCCGGTGCATGGTGAATACAGACATCTTACACAGCATGCACAATTGGCAGAGAAAATGGGTGTGAGCAAGGAGAATATATTTATTGCTGATATCGGAACAGTCTTAGAATTTACGAAAGACACCGGACGGACAGCGGGAACCGTTGTTGCCGGGAAGGTGCTTGTAGACGGCCTAGGAGTAGGAGATGTGGGAAACATAGTGCTAAGGGACAGAAAGCATCTTTCCCAGGACGGATTGATAGTTGTGGTAGTAACCATAAGCAAGGAGACAGGACAGGTAGTGGCAGGCCCCGACATAATATCAAGAGGCTTTGTATATGTCCGTGAGTCTGAAGACTTAATGGAAGAGGCAAAGGGAGTAATAAAGGATGCACTGGCAAAATGCGAAGAAAAACAGATAACAGAATGGGGAACCATTAAATCCGAGGTCAGGGAGAGCCTCAGGGAGTTCATATACGAAAGAACCAAGAGAAATCCGATGATTCTTCCGATTATTATGGAGATTTAGAATGCTATGGATAAAATATATATAGTAGTGAATCCTGTTTCGGCAAACAAAACGACAGCCAGGGAATGGCCCTTGTATGAAAAGGCATTGTCGGATGCAGGTTTTGAATTTGATGCAGTATTGACTGAATACCCCGGACATGCTGCCGAGCTTACAAGGAAGGCATTAAAGCTTGGATATAAAACAATTATGTCTGTCGGCGGGGATGGTACAATGAATGAAGTGGTCAACGGTTTTTTTGATAATGACCGGCTCATCGATGAAAATTCAAGGCTTATTGTGTTTTCAAGAGGAACAGGCTGTGACTTTATACGAACCCTTGGAATCAATAAAAATATTGAAGATTTATTGGCTATACTAAAAAGAAACCGGGAAAAACAAATCGATGTCGGCCGTTTAAGCCTTGTCAGTGCTGAAGGGAATATGTCCGTAAAGTATTTTCTGAATATCGCGGACATAGGCATAGGCGCCGAAACCGCAGACAGAGTGAATAAGAATTCAAAGAGGCTTTCAGGCTTTCTTTCCTTTATGCTTGGAACATTAAGCACTGTGGTTCTGTACAAGAATCAGAATTTCGAAGTGGTTATAGATGATAATATACATTTGAACGGAATTATGAACAGTGTAATCGTGGCAAACGGGAAATATTTCGGCGGCGGAATGATGGTGGCCCCCGATGCGGTAATGGACGATGGAGTTTTTGACATAATTATTCTGGGAAATTTAAGCAAGCCGGATATTATTAAAAGCTTTCCCCTGATATATAAAGGAAAGCATATGAACCACCCAAAGCTTAAGTATTACAGAGGCAGGAAAGTAAAAGTAACAAGCGGCGGCAAAGGCCTTATTGAAGTGGATGGGGAAATACCCGGCAGGGCTGACGCTGTTTTTGAGCTGATGCCCAAGGCATTTAAAATACTTGTTTAACCTAATATATATAATGGAGAAGATATAATGAAAAATACGCTAAGAGAAGATATAAGAAATGTAGCAATAATAGCACATGTGGATCATGGCAAGACTACCCTGGTGGACGGACTTTTAAGACAGAGCGGCACCTTCAGGGCTAATGAAAATGTCATGGAAAGAGTAATGGATTCAAACGATCTGGAGAGAGAGAGGGGCATAACCATACTCGCAAAAAATACTGCAGTAATATACAACGATATCAAGATAAACATAGTTGATACTCCGGGGCACGCAGATTTCGGCGGAGAGGTGGAAAGAGTCCTTAAGATGGTAAACAGTGTGCTGCTTATTGTAGATGCCGCAGAGGGGCCGATGCCGCAGACGCGTTTTGTGCTGAAAAAGGCCCTGGAGCTTCAATTGAAGCCTATTGTGGTAATAAACAAGATAGACAGGCCGGATTCCAGGATTGAAGAAGTGATTGACGAGATTATAGATTTGTTCATTGAACTTGGTGCAGATGATCATCAGTTGGATTTCCCGATTGTATACGTTTCTGCAAAACAGGGGGTTGCAAAGCTTGATATGAAGGATGAGTCGCAAGATTTGAGGCCTCTTTATGATACGATAATATCCTATGTCGAACCTCCGAAAGGTGACGCGGATGGACCTTTTCAGATGCTTGTCACTACTATCGAATATGATGAATATGTCGGCAGGATTGCCATCGGAAGAATTGAAAGAGGCAGGATAACCTCTGGAATGAACGCTGCTCTTTGCAAAAGGGACGGAGCTTTGCAAAGTGTCAAGCTGAGCAGGGTTTACAGCTTCATGGGGCTCAAGAGGAAGGAAATTGAAGAGGCATCACTGGGAGACATAATTGCCGTTTCCGGCATAGACGATATAAATATCGGAGAGACAATATGCGATATTCAGAATCCGGAGCCAATACCCTTTGTCAATATTGATGAACCAACAATTTCTATGACCTTCAGCGTAAATAACAGTCCTTTTGCTGGCCGTGAAGGAGAATATGTCACTTCAAGGCATTTAAGGGCAAGATTGTTTAAGGAATTGGAAACAAATGTGGCAATGAGGTTAACAGAAACAGATTCTCCCGACACTTTCGAGGTGGCGGGAAGAGGAGAACTGCACCTTTCAATACTGATAGAGACAATGAGAAGGCAAGGCTATGAGTTCCAGGTATCAAAGCCGAATGTCATTTTAAAGATTGTAAACGGTGTGACCTGTGAGCCCATCGAGGATCTCATTATTGAAATACCCGAAGAATTCATGGGAGTCGTAATGGACAGATTAGGACCCAGGAAGGCTGAGATGATGAATATGAGCAATAGCAGCGATGGGTATCTGCGCCTTGAATTCAAGATACCGGCAAGGGGACTTATAGGCTACAGATCCCAGTTTATGACTGATACAAAAGGAAACGGAACCATGCACCATGTTTTCTACGGCTACGAGGAATACAAGGGCGAAATTCCTGACAGGTCCAGGGGCTCCCTTGTTGCCTTTGAAAGCGGCGAGACTACGGCTTACGGACTTTATAACGCTCAGGAGAGGGGATATTTGTTCCTCGGACCGGGAGTGCAGGTATATGAAGGTATGATAGTTGGGGAGAATGCAAAATCCGATGATATAGAAGTAAATGTATGCAAGAAGAAGCATGTGTCAAATATGAGGGCTTCCGGGTCCGATGAAGCACTGAGGCTGACTCCCCATAAGGAGATGAGCCTGGAGGAATGCCTTGAATTCATTACGGCGGATGAGCTTGTGGAAGTAACTCCTAAATCAATAAGGCTTCGGAAGAGGATATTGAACAGCAGCCTCAGGGCAAAAGCCAGGAATAAGTAAGGGAGCATTTCATTTTAATGCTCCTTTTTTTATGCTTTGTTATAGCATTATTTTACCAGTTGTACTATTATTAGAGTATAAGATTAATAGGAGGTTCATGCAATGAAGAGAGAACAAGGCAGAAAACTTATAGCTTTTGTTCTGTGCTTTATTATGTTATTCTCACAAATACAACCTATCTACGCAGCTCAGAACCTGCCATTAAAGTCCGGAACGAAATCAGAGGACACTCAGGAGCCAACAACCAAACAACTGATAAAAACACCAGCTTCACCGGATAAGACCGATTCATCCGAGGACTATACTTCGAAGGAGCCTGTGCCCACCCCAAATATGCTGCCTATTCAGACAGCTCCCGATAGTATGCCTCAGGTACAGACGGCCCCCGGAATCAACCTGCCTCTTGAGGAGATATTCATAAAACCGAAGATTAAATCTCCTGAGGCTCCGGCTACCTTCAATGTCAACTATAAATTGCAGGATAATGTAGTGCTTGTCGATAATAAGCTTGGGACTGTACTTGAAAATCTTAAGCTGCCTGAGGAGTTGAATACAAATACGCAGGTACCGGGTATAAGAAATATTGATAAGCTGGAAAAATCCGCATTAGTTGACAACAGCCTGTTTGCATCCCAAATTCCCGGCTATGAAAAGGATAAGGTATACTTTGACTCTGTAAACGGTGTAGCAATGAAAACCGTAGAAAAAGTAAAATTAAGACAACCCGGTGCCGCTTCCGCCAGTAACTTTGTTTCCCTCAAGAGGCCCCAGCTTAACGAGGTTTTTAAAGACTTTGAGATCACGAAACAGTCAATAAAATTGACAAAAGGTAATGTTTCCGGCTATGCCAACGGAGTTGAGGAATGTACCATAAAACGTGAGTTTCATCCGAATATTGAACTTGAACAGTCAAGGCTGGAACAGCTGAAAACAAGGAAATATATAGCATACAACGGCAGGATGCTGACAAGTATGTTAAGCGGGGAAAAGGGAAAAGAAGAATATGTGCCCAAACATTTATCTGACCCTCTGGTGGAATTCAGATTTAATGATGTTCCTCTTGCCGCCTATGATGAGGATGGTTTTGATGTTGAAATAACCCTTGACGGATATTTGGGCATAGACAGCATTACTGTTGATGCGGGGTATGAATTCGTAGGAGATTATTATTTTACCGTAAATACCGGGCAGGAGCTCAATCTGACAGTCAATGCGGAGATAAGGGGGCAGAAGGATCTTATAGTGCCAATATTTGGGATTGACCTGGATGCCAAGATTGCCCGCATCACTGGAGGAATATTCCTGGTAGTGGGGGTTAATGGAGATATTGAGATTGTTACCTCGGTGACACAATGGGCAAAAAACAGGCTGGGGGTCGAAGGCAGTACGGTAGTATATCTCCCAACACCTCCCAAACCGATTTGCGAGTTTTATGACAAAGGCGTGGATGTGGATGTTTCCCTTGCGGGAGAAATAAATATGGATATGAGGGCCGGAGTTATATTAGGCCTTGAAGTGCTTGGATGGGAATGTGTAGGAGCTGCCGCTTTGGCAGGTATTGGTATGAATTGCGTTGCACAGGACCTTATAATTAATATCGATGTCTACTTTATTGTTGATATTTATGCCACCTTGTTTGGTAAACGGATAGACATTTATAACGATATTTGTTATTTATATCAGATGCAGAAGCCCAATACCAAGGGATACAGGATTGTATTCAATGAAGCCTGTGCGTACAGGGACAGCGTATGGGGTCATATAGCAAAATGGACGGGACCCAGTGAATCCGAAGGTGTAAAGGACTTTAAAGGGAATCTGGAGATAACCTTTAGAAGAACGGAAGGAGAAGATGCGGGTTATACGAAGACTTTTCCTGTCAGCAGCGATTCTAAGGGGAACTTTGTGCTTACGAATGTCAAGCAAAAGGGATTTGATATGAGAAAGGGCGATATGATATGGATCAGCAAGGTGAATTTTGAGTCCCTTGGAGAGGCATATGTCACAACCACCTTCCCCTTCAATTTTGTAACTATAGATTATGCCGATTTCTTCAATGATGAGGCCAAGGGCTATGTAAGTCAGGCTAAAGTTAGAAAATGGCCTTCCGATGAATACGAATACATCACTTACAGAGGGAATGTGGAACCGGTGGTTGAGAATACGAATTTCACAAAGCCGCCATTTTATGCCCCCGGAATATGTGACGAAAAAGGAGAATTTACTATATACTATCCCTTCAGACCCGAACATCTGGTGTCCGGAATGATTTCAAGCGACGGGTTCAGCGTAATGTCCTGGAATAAGGTAAAGCCTGACGTGAGCTTTACCGGTAAAAGGATTGTTGAACCCATTGACAGGAAGCATTATACGGATGAAGACGGCAGGCCTGTTGATCAAAGGAGGGAAATTGAGCACTTTCTTGTAATAAATGAGCGGGGAACAAAGAAGGTTGATACTCAGGGACATTATGATTCTTACTATAGTATATATAGCCCCGGTTCTTACCATTATGATCCCATATCCGGCAGGCCTTGGGTTCCTCCGGTGACAGTAGGAAGCAGAGAATTTAATGAACGTATAGTTCCATTGCCTGACGCCAAGGGAACCTCTGTGCTGTCAAAGAATTATACTACTGAATGGAGCTGGAACGGTTACAGCAGCGGTGCAGTTACATTTTCACCAACAGGGCAGCTTCAAATGGGTGTTAATGCTTCATCACAATTGCAGCCTGCGGAGGACTGGGCATCGCAGTTACAGCTTGAGGACAGCTGGATATCTCAGGCTGAGCTTATACCGATAAGCTTTACTTATGCTTCAGAGGAGCCGAAGCCGGCTGAGGACCATTTTATGGATATTGATAAAATGATAGGGCTTAACTCAATAGTCAGGCAAGGCAAAGTAACCTTTTACCATGAGGGTGAGGCAATAGAAGTATACGACCCTGAGGATATCGGGGAACCCGCCAAGGGACGCAAGATGGAACACATCAATAATCCTGTTGCAGAGCTTATGATAAACAGGATATGGAGCAGGATCAATATGGCTAAACTTAATACAATGAGACAGTTCTTCCAAAGCCGTCAGTATGATGCTCAGCAGCTGCCGGGTGCAGGCCAGATGAACCCGGGAGACATAATGCAGTAATGATGCTTTCATACCAGCACATATTCTTGCTTTCCCGCGGTGTACAAAAATCATAGAATAAGGAGGAGAAGAATGAATAAAAGATTATTGGTATTTGCCCTATGTATGGTATTTATACTAGGGATTGGAGCAGGTGCAGCGGGAGCTGCCGTAAGAGAAGAGATCACTGCAGCAATTGAATATGAAGTGAAAATAAAGCTGAACGGGAAAGATTTTATTCCAATTAATGTAGACGGCTCCCCTATGTATCCCATAAGCTACAAGGGCAGCAATTATCTTCCGGTAAGGGCATTAGCCAACGCCCTTTCAGTTGCCGTGGATTATGATCCTGTCAACAGAGTAATATACCTTGGAGAAAAAGACAGGATTCCTCTTGAAGGTAAGGACTATGTAAAAAACTATACAAGTCAGTTCAGTACCGACAAAAACCAGCTAAATGTAAATGGAAAGCAATATGACTGGGGTATAGTATACACAGGAACAGAAGGTTATTATGAATTCAGCGGTTTTATATATCCTAACGGCAAATATCAAAAATTCGGCGGGGTGGCCTGCATGAACGATATGGACAACAGTACTGATGAAGTTACAATAAGAATAAGAGAGAAGGACTATGAGGGTAAAGTGCTTAAAGAGCTGGTGGTGCATAAGGGTGAATCCATACCCTTCGAAATTGATATTCCCAACATAAAAACCCTTTATATACAGAATCTGGTCTACGATAGAGTTCCAAAATCCACAAACCCAGATCAAATGCTAATTGCTGAACCTTATTTCAAATAAGCTGCTTTTAATAAAGCCGGACAGTTTATGAAGGAAAACCCTTCAAACTGCCCGGCTTTTTCATGCTATTATTAAACTTGTCAAAATATGTTGAGCATTATATAATTAATTAGATGTTTTACATTAAACATTTTCATTCATATGTCGTGAAATGATAAATCGTTTTTAGTGACATATATATTAAAGAAAGAAGTGCTTGCATATGAGAAAAAAAGCAAGGTTTAGCATTTTAAGGTTCTTGTTGTTCTGCTTACTGATTACCGCAGCTTCTGCCTATATGTATTATAACAACGGGCTGGACGCATTAAATAAAATTGAAGCAAATGCAAAAGAAATAGTGATACCAAAAGGCAGTACAGTCAAATCAATATCTAAAATACTTAAAGATGAAAATATGATAAAGGACAGCTTTGTTTTTGAGCTGTATTGCAAGATAAATGAAAAATCAGATAAGATAAAGGCAGGTAAATACCGAATCAGCAATTCAATGGAGGTTTCGGAGATAGTTGATGTACTGGTATCGGGGAAGGCACTTATAGATACTGTTAAGCTCACAATACCTGAAGGCTACAATCTTGCCCAGATAGCTGACAGGATTAACAGTCTCGGGGTTGTAAGCCAGGAGAGCATTCAAGCTGCTTTGAAAGCTGACGTATATGAGTATGAGTTCATAGAACAGATTCCTGAAAGAGAAAAAAAGCTTGAAGGCTATTTATTTCCCGATACCTATGAAATATACAAAAACACTACGGCAGAGGCTATTATAAGAAAGCTTCTGGAGCGTTTTGACGATGTGTTTACCGAAGAGTTCAGAAATAGGGCGGAAGAACTGAATATGAGCATTGATCAGGTGGTAACACTGGCATCTATAATAGAAAGGGAAGCCAGGCTGGATAAAGAAAGAAAGACCATATCCGGAGTATTCCACAACAGACTGAAAAAGAAAATGCTGCTTCAAAGCTGCGCAACAGTACAATATCTGTTAAAGGAGCCCAAAGAAGAACTGCTTTATGAGGACTTGGAGATTGATTCACCCTATAACACATACAAGTATGCGGGCTTGCCTCCCGGACCCATTGCATCTCCGGGCCTTGCGTCAATAGAAGCCGCCCTTTATCCTGAGGATACGGATCTCTTGTATTTCTTTGCACTGGATGACGGTTCCCACGTTTTCACGAAAACATACAACGAGCATATCAATGCTCAGAATAAATACAGAAAGTAATTCAAAAACTATAGAAGAATAGTGCAAACCTCAGATACGTCGCAATATTGTTCTTATACGAGGTGATACTGTGGCAAATATCAGCCATGATTATATCGACAGCTACCTGCTTGGTATGATACCGGAGCGAAGCGGAATACTAAAGGAAATGGAAGAGTATGCAAGGGAGAACCATGTGCCTATTATTACTCCCGATATCGCAAGCTTGCTGGCAGTGCTTATTAAGACTGCAAAGGTGAAGTCCATACTGGAAATAGGAACGGCTATAGGTTATTCCGCCATCCATATGGGGCTATGTGCCGGTAAAGACTTTTCTATTACTACAATTGAAAGAGATGAAGAATCTGCTGCATTGGCAGCAGATTTTATAAAGAAAGCAGGCATGGGAGATAATATCAGGATAATAACCGGAGCTGCGGAAGAAGTATTAAAAGATATTCCGGGCAGTTTTGATATGATATTTGTTGATGCGGCTAAAGGGCAGTATATGGATTTTATGAAAAAAAGCATCGGCAAGCTTAGGATTGGCGGTCTTTTTATATGTGACAACGTGCTTTTCAGAGGAATGGTGGCTGAAAGAAGCTTGCTGATAAGAAGGAAAATCACTATTGTAAAAAGGCTCAAGAAGTTTCTGAGTTTTATTTCTTCCTGCGAGAGCCTGGAGACCGCAGTAATCCCCATGGGTGACGGTATATCCATATGCTGCAAGCTTAAGGAGGTTGAGTTCATTGAATAGACCGGAAATACTTGCTCCGGCGGGAAACTTGGAAAAATTAAAAATGGCGGTTATATATGGTGCGGATGCCGTTTATATCGGCGGTGAAAAATACGGCCTCAGAGCTGCTGCGGGAAATTTCACACTTGATGAGATCAAAGAGGGTGCAGAATACGCCCATGATAACGGCAGAAGAATATACGTTACCGTAAACATTATTCCGCATAATGAAGATCTGGAAGGATTGGACGAATATTTAAAAAGCCTGGGAGAAGCGGGAGCCGATGCACTTATCGTATCTGACCCGAGTGTGATAATGACAGCCAGGGAAGTATTGCCGGATATGCAGCTGCATTTAAGCACTCAAGCCAGTAATACAAATTATAAGAGCGCGGCGTTCTGGCATAGCCAGGGAATAAAAAGAATCGTTCTGGCAAGGGAATTGAGCTTTGAAGAGATAAGGGAAACCATAGAAAAGTCTCCCAAAAGCTTGGAATATGAAGTGTTTGTACATGGAGCAATGTGCATTTCATACTCAGGCAGATGCCTGCTCAGCAATTACATGACGGGCAGAGATGCAAACAGGGGAGAATGTGCACAGCCTTGCAGGTATAAGTACTATCTTATGGAAGAGAAACGCCCCGGACAGTATATGCCGGTTGATGAAGACGAAAGAGGAACTTACATATTCAATTCAAGAGATTTATGCATGATTGAGCACATCCCGGAATTGGTGGAAACAGGAGTAAAGAGCCTGAAAATTGAGGGGCGGATGAAAAGCTCATATTATGTGGCATCTGTCGTAAGAGCATACAGAATGGCCTTGGACAGCTATCTTTCGGACCCGAAGAATTATGAGTTCAGGAAAGAATGGTTGGATGAGCTCTCAAAGGCCAGTCACAGGGAATTCGGCACAGGCTTTTTTTTCGGCAAGCCTGATACACGTGGACAGATTTATGAATCCGGCGCATATGTAAGAGACTATGCTTTTGTAGGTTTGGTGTTGGATTATGACAGCAAGACAGGTATTGCAACTGTAGAACAGAGGAATAAAATGTTCGTGGGAGATGAGATTGAGGTAATAGGGCCACAAAGAGAGATGTTTACCCAAAAAATTGAGAAGATGTGGAATGATGAGGGAGTTGAAATATCAGATGCCCCGCACCCGCAGCAGATTGTAACCATGAAAATGGAGAAGCCTGTCGAAAGGCATGATATATTGAGAAGGGAGAGGAAAGACGGTGAGTGAGGGAAAGCATAGAAAGCCGCTTGTAATCGGAATAGCAGGGGGAACCGGGTCAGGGAAGAGCACGGTTTCAAAGGCTATTACCGACAGCATACCGGGAAAAAATGTAGCTATTATCGAACAGGATTGCTATTATAAGGACCAAAGCCATCTACCGCCGGAGGAACGAGTTAAAGTGAACTATGATCATCCCCTTGCCTTTGATAATGAGCTCCTTATAGACCATGTGTTAAAGCTGATAAGCGGACAAGCTATTGAAAAGCCCCAATATGATTTTACCGTGCATAACAGGAAAAAGCATACATTGAGAGTTGAGCCCAAAGATGTAATACTTCTGGAAGGTATTCTTATTCTGGATTCTCCAAGGCTAAGGGATTTAATGGATATCAAGATTTTTGTAGATACAGATGCTGATGTCAGGGTAATAAGAAGAATAGTCAGAGATATGAGGGAAAGGGGCAGATCTCTTGAGTCAGTGATTACCCAATACCTGAATGTTGTAAAGCCTGCCCACAATGAGTTCTGTGAACCTACAAAAAGATACGCGGACATAATTATTCCCGAAGGGGGCTACAATAAGGTAGCAATAGATATAATGGTGACAAAGATAAAATCAATTATTGGCCGGCAGCTGTAATTTGAGCTGAAGTGAATAACCTCCCACAATCTGACAATACTAAGACTGAGGGAGGTTTTGTTATGGCCGGAATTATGAAGTTATTCAGGAAAAAAGCTGTACAGGAGTGCAAGAAGGCAGGGGAAAGCAGGGATATGGAGCTTCTTACACTGCCTGGTACAAGGCTATATAGGAAAAACAATTATGAACTCATTCATAAGAAAAGACTTCAGATAATGGGTCTTTTATTTATTATTGCATATGGGCTTCTCCTGTGCAGGCTTTTCTATATTCAGGTGTATATGGGCAATCACTACAGTGAGAGGGCTGTGCGGCAAAGGATGGTTCATATACCCATTTCCACAAACAGGGGAATAATTTTTGACAGGAATATGATACCTATTACTGACAGGGAAGCCAAGAAAGTGGTTATTGCATATCCGGATTATGTATATGATAAGAAAACGGCTATTGAGACCATTTCCAAAGCATGCGGCATTCAGAGGATAGATGTTGAAAAAAAGATGGAGGGCTCGGCAGATACAGTGGAATTCATATGTGAAACCGGGCAGAATGAGTATCTATCTTTGATTGAAAGCGGCAGGATACGTGGTGTCATTGTTGTGGAAAAAAGGCTGAGATACGCTGATGACAATATCGCAAGGCATGTAGTGGGATACATAGGTAAAACGGACAAAACAGGCCAGATGGGTATAGAAAAGAGTATGAACAGTTACCTGGAAAGCAGAGGCAGTGACAGTATTGCAGCTGTAGTGGACAGCGGAAAGAATATCATACGGGGATTGGGCTTCAGGAAGGTTGAGGCGGCAGGAGACGGTGCAAGCTACAGCTTGAAGCTTACCCTTGATTATCATATTCAGAACATAATAGAAACAGCAATGGAGAAGAATGACGTTGAAGGCTCCATAGTGGTAATGGACGTAAAAAGCGGTGATATACTGGGCATGGCAAGCAAACCTGATTTTGATCAGGGCAATGTGGACAAATACCTGAAAAGCAGCGGAAACGAACTGATAAATAAATCAATCTGGCAGTTTGACCTTGGTTCAATATTTAAGACTGTGGTGGCTGCAGCTGCCATTGAAGGAGGTTATGTGAACCCGGAAGAAAAGTACAAATGCCAGGGCTATGCAGATGCGGGCAGCAGCAGGATAAAATGCTCCACCCACAAGACCCATGAAGACAGAGAGATTAACATGAAGGAAGCTTTTGCCCTGTCCTGCAACAGCACTTTTATACAGATCGGTACAGCCACAGGAGCTGAAAATATACTGGAAATGGCCAAGAGGCTGGGCCTTGGACAAAAACTATGTTTTACCATTCCGGAAGAAAAAGCGGGTTACATACCGGAAGCTTTTGAGGATGGCATAGGTAATATATCCATCGGACAAGGTAAGATACAGGTTACACCCCTTCAGGTAACATGTATGATGGCTGCCATAGCAAATAACGGTATCAGGAACGACCCTCAGATTGTAGATTCCCTTATTACGGAAAAGGGCTTGACAGTCAAAAAGCTTGAGAGGTCAAGGCCCCAAATTGTGCTTAACCCCGTAACCTCAAAGTTGTTGAAGGATATGCTCCATGAAGTCACAGTCACAGGTACGGGAAAGCAGGCAAATATGGATGAATACGGAGGCTGCTGCGGCAAGACCAGCTCAGCCCAGACGGGAATAAATGAAGGAGAAGTTGTTCACGGCTGGTTTGCAGGCTTTGTTCCCTATGAAAAGCCAAAGTATGCCATAACGGTATTCATATATAACGGGCAGTCGGGGGGCGGTGCGGCAGCTCCGCTTTTCAAGGAGGTAGCTTCCAAAATTTTGACTTCAGTTAAAAGATAGATTCACATAAAAATTTTTATGTTACATATATATACAGGCACACATCCGGAATGGAAATCATATAATTTCAATAGGCGAAGTTTTCCATTGTATAAACCTTGTTCTTTTTTTATAGAGATTGGCGCTTTTGGTTTGTACTTGGCAGACTTCTTTAAAATTCGGAGGTGTGCTTCTTTGCTGCTCTTTTTAGCCTCTCTTATTGTTTTCACAATCAAAGACCTATGCTTGTTATTCGGTTACATTCAGAATGTGAACTCATTTCCGCAGCCCCTTACAACTGAAGAAGAGCAGTATTATCTTGAAGAGTACAAAAGAGGCAATGAAGATGCAAAAAATATACTGGTAGAGCGGAACCTCAGGCTTGTGGCGCACATAGTGAAAAAGTACGTAAATACGGGAAGAGAAATTGATGATTTGATATCCATAGGAACCATAGGTTTGATCAAGGCAATAATAACCTTTGATGAGAGCAAGGGGACAAGGCTCGCAACCTATGCTGCAAGATGTATTGAAAATGAGATCCTGATGACTATAAGAGCCTCAAAGAAAACAAAAACTGAAGTGTCGCTTCATGATCCGATAGGAATAGACAAAGAAGGCAATGAAATCAGTTTAATTGACATATTGGGAAGTGATTCCGACATAATACTGGATGAGGTAGAGCTTAAGATTCAGATTAAGAAACTGTATCAAAGAATGGATACGGCATTGAAAAAAAGAGAAAGGCTGGTCATTGAACTGAGGTATGGACTGCTTAACGGAATCAGCAAGACTCAGAGGGAAATAGCAGATATGCTTGGAATTTCAAGGTCATATGTATCAAGAATCGAAAACAGGGCAATCAAGAAGCTGCATAAAGAGCTTTACAATGAAAACGGGTAATAATAGAATATAGGTACGGGGGTTCGAGGTTACGGAACTCATACAGCATTCATTAAAATGTACAATTGAGGGAAGATATGAAAAACAGGCTGAAACCGGATATTTTTTTGAATTCGGTATACGAATTGGATATAGCTTCATTGAAGGAACAAGGAATAAATGCAATAATAATGGATATTGACAATACTTTGGTTTCATGGAATGCAAGAGAGCCTGACGAGAAGGCAAATGAATTTGTGTGCAGATTGAGTTCGGAAGGCTTTAAAATCTGTATATTATCAAATAATTCAAGAAAAAGAGTGGAAGAATTCAATAAATGCCTGAACCTTCCTGCAATTCATAAAGCAATCAAGCCAAGCAAGTTTGCCTTCAGAAGAGCCATGAAGCTTATGAGGGCTGCACCAACTGATACGGCAGTAATAGGGGATCAGCTTTTTACAGATGTACTGGGGGGGAAACGCCTGGGGTTGTTTACCATACTTGTGTCGCCAATAAGCGATAAGGAATTTATATGGACAAGAATTGTCCGGAAGCTGGAAAAGCGTGTTTTGAGGAAATATCATCAAGCAAATAACAAGTATTGATAAATCAAATAAAATCCTGTGAATATTTGCAGGATTTTTATTATATTTGTAGAATGATATAAATTGAAATAATTTGTTAAAGGCTTCATTATCAGTGAAGCCTTTTTTGGGATTAAAGCTTTGCTTTCCCGCATTTGTTTTCAGGAAAAGCATTGCAGGCATATATTTTGGATTTTTTTTAGGGATAATTAATAAGGAGGACTTAGTATGTATAAATTAAAAAACTATATGGAGGATTTGGTATCCAAGTATGCGGATGAAATCTTAAAGTCTATGGATATCTGCAAGTGTGATAAATGCAGGCTGGATATAATAGCACTTGCTTTGAACAGCCTTCCGTCAAAGTACGTTGTATCTGACAAAGGGGAGCTATATGCAAAGGTCAGCGAATTGGAGCAGCAGTTTGATATAGATGTTGAGACTGCCATAATAAAAGCTGCGGTCTTTGTCTCCGAGAATCCCAGGCATAGTATTGAGGAATAAGTGCAGGTGCTGTATTGAAGCCGTGAGAATGTGTGAGAAAATTGGATATACTATTATATATGGCAGAAAGGGAATTGAAATAAACTGCTTAAGGAGCGCAAAATGATACATTTCGGACCATCGGGTAATTCAGATTCTTTTTATGAACAAGGCTATAAGAGCTCTCTTGACATGCCTGCCTGGCTTAGAAATATGGGATTGGACGCTTATGAGTATTCCTGTGCAAGAGGTGTGAGAATAAAGCCGGATATGGCGGGACAGCTGGGAGCCGCAGCAAGAGAAAACGGAATCACTTTGAGCGTACATGCTCCGTACTATATAAATCTTGCATCAGAGGAGCCCGAAGCTGTAAAAAAATCCTTCGATTATATTATTGACACCTCAGTAACAGCAGAGTTGATGGGAGCTATGCGTGTCGTTCTCCACCCCGGCTCTCTGGGGAAGCTGACAAGGGATAAAGCCTTTAATAACATCCGGAGTAATTTATTCAGAGTATTGGAAATAATAAATAATAAGGGAATCAAGGTTTCCCTTTGCCCTGAGACCTTGGGGAAGAAGAATCAAATGGGGACATTGGATGAGATACTGGAGCTTTGCCTGCTGGATGAATCCCTAATACCGACCGTTGATTTTGCACATCTGCATGCACTTGGTTCGGGCTCACTCAAGAAAAAGGAGGATTACAAAAAGGTATTTGACAGGATTTTCACTGTTCTTGGGGAAAAAAGAGGCAGTTTGATGCACATGCATTACAGCAGGGTAGAGTATACGGAAAAGGGCGGAGAGAAAAAGCACTGGTCCTATGACGATGTTGAGTATGGCCCTGAATTCGAACCGCTTGCAGAATGCCTTATCAGATTTGGAATTTCCGGGACAATTATCAGCGAATCAAGGGGTACTATGGCAGAGGATGCTTTGAAGATAAAAAAAATTTACGGCAGATTATCAAAGGAAAACCTGTACGCATTGGAAAAATTATGTTAATATTATATTATTCGCAGCAATATGAGTCTTCAGTTACAAGTTTTGAAAGAGTTAAATATTAATAAAATATACATACACGGAGGGATATGATTTATGATATCAGCAGGTGAATTTAGAAAAGGTATTACTTTTGAAATGGATGGACAAATATATACAATTGTTGACTTTCAACATGTCAAGCCTGGAAAGGGCGCTGCTTTTGTAAGAACAAAGATAAAAAATATCATTACCGGAGGAGTAACTGAAAGGACATTTAATCCTACGGATAAGTATCCAAAGGCGCATATTGAAAGAAAAAGCATGCAGTATTTGTATGAAGACGGCGGACTGTATTATTTTATGGATAATGAAACCTATGAGCAGATACCTCTTAACCATGATCAGGTAGAGGATGCGATTATGTATCTGAAGCCTAATGATACAGCTAATATAAAATTCTATAAAGGTGAGGCTTTTTCAGTAGAGCCGGAGAACTTTGTAGAAATGGAAGTAACTCAAACTGAGCCTGGTTTCAAGGGGGATACCGCTACCGGAGCAACAAAGCCGGCTGTCATTGAAACGGGTGCAACTGTCTACGTTCCTTTGTTTATCAATATTGGTGACAGAATCAGAATAGATACCAGAACAGGGGAATACATGGAAAGAGTATAATCCTAATGCATATAGTAGTCGATACTGGAAAGAATACTGAGAGCATATAAAAATTAAGGAGGAGTACATATGGAATATCTATACGAAAGAGTAGCCTATCTTAAAGGCTTGGCAGAAGGGATGAAGATTGATGAATCAACGGATCAGGGCAAATTAATCACTAAAATTATAGATGTATTAAGTGATTTTGCAGATGCCGTAAATGAACTGAATGAATCACAGAATGAGTTGGATGAATATGTTGAAGCAATAGATGAAGATCTTTCAGCATTAGAGGATGACTTGTGCTATGACGAAGAGGACGAGGATGAAGAGCTCGATGACGAAGAGGACTATGACTATGTTGAGGTTGAGTGTCCTCATTGCAAGGAATTTGTTTATCTTGACGAAGACCTTGTAGAAAGCGGTGAGCAGGTCATATGCCCTAACTGTCATGAGCCGATCGAATTTGAATATGAATGCGGCTGCGGCTGCGAACATGATCACGAATAGACAACAAAAGAAACTGAATTATAACCCGATTGAATCCAAGTATTCAATCGGGTTATTTTTATTTATCCTATAGTAATTATTTCAAATCAGTTGTCATATTTATAGTACAAATTAAGATATGTACAAAGGACAGATATTTTATGAAGGATGATATCAAAATACTTGAGGTACTGGAATACTTGCCGAAGCATATAGGGGCGATGATAGCTAAGCTCCCGGAAAAAATACTTATGGATGCGGAAGAAATCCGATTGAGACTGGCAAAACCATTATGCGTATCGGGGAGCAATGCGGAGCTTTTCATTGCTGCGAATGGATATGCCGTATCTGCGGCCGAAGAAGCATATTTTGTAAGCGAGGATGACCTGAAGCGTGCGCTTCAGTTGACATGCAATTATTCATTGTACTCGGTGGAGGAAGAACTGAGAAACGGTTTTATAACAGTAAGCGGCGGCCACAGGGTGGGGGTATGCGGCCGGACAGTAGTTGACGGAGGCAAGGTAAAGACCCTGAAGGACATAAGCTATATGAATTTCAGAGTGGCAAAACAGGTATTAGGCGCTTCAGACAAAGTATCAGGCTATTTGTTACAGCCTCCCGACAGCATATACAACACTCTTATTATTTCACCGCCTCAATGCGGCAAGACCACATTGCTGAGAGACTTAGTCAGAAGGCTCAGCAGCGGAAGCAAAGACATACCCTTTAAGGGTATGAAGATTTCTTTGGTGGACGAACGTTCTGAAATAGCTGCATGCAGTATGGGCATACCCAGAAATGACGTAGGGATAAGAACAGATGTACTGGATGGGTGTCCGAAGGCAGTGGGAATTATTATGGTCATAAGATCAATGTCTCCTGAGATAGTGGCTACTGATGAAATCGGAAGGTCGGAAGATGCAGATGCCATAACCGCAGCAGTCAATGCGGGAGTGAAAGTCATAACTACAATACATGGCAGTAATATAACTGATTTCTTAAATAAGCAGGATCTTAAACGTATTCAAAAAGGAGTTTTTGAAAGGTATGTTGTCCTGAGCAGGAAGAAGGGTGTCGGCACCCTTGAAACTGTCTTGGACGGAGAATTCAATGCTTTGTATGAGAGAAGCAAAGAGCATTTGTAAATGAGGGGATAGGTTTGATGCTTAAGATTGTCGGAGGCCTGTTGGTGATTTCCGCAAGCGGATTATTAGGGATGGTTTATTCATATAAATTGTCATTGCGGTACAGAGAGCTTGCAAATCTCAGGAGATTGATGCAGATGCTGGAAACAGAAGTGACATATGGAGCTACACCCTTGCCTGCCGCACTTTTTAGTGTATCAAAAAAGGCGGAGGGCCCAATCGGCAGCTTTTTTTGCAGTATCTCCAGATGTCTTTCAGACAGAAGCTTTTACACTGTAAGAGAAGCTTGGAATGATTCGGCTGAATCGATTCTTACACAGTCTTCATTAAAAAGGACGGACATAGATCTCATAAAGAGCTTCGGAAGCATATTGGGATGCTCCGACAGGGAAGACCAGAAAAAGCATTTCCAGCTCTTTTACATTCAGCTCAGTCATCAAGAGGATGCGGCAATGGAGGAAATAAAGAGAAGTGCAAAAATGTACAGAAGTCTCGGTTTCTTATTGGGAATTGCAGTATTTGTAGTATTGGCGTAAATACCGATGAAAGGGGCGATAGTATGGATGTTGATTTGATATTCAAAATAGCGGCTATAGGTATAGTTACAGCGGTTCTGAACAGGGTTCTTAATCAGTCGGGAAGGGAAGAAATGGCTATGATGACTACTTTAGCGGGAGTTGTTGTAGTGCTTATGATGGTAATAAGCTTGATAAGCAATCTTTTTAACAGCGTAAGAACAATGTTCCATTTGTAGGGTGATTTTTATGGATATCATGAAAATCGTTATGATAGGTATAATAGCGGCATTGCTTGCAGTAGTCCTGAAGGAAGAGAAGCCTGAAATGGCAGTTGCAATAAGCATTGTCACCGGACTCGTGATATTTGTATTTGTAATAACCAAGCTTAACTCCGTCATGATGGTACTGAAGCATTTTGCAGCTAAAGCCAATATTGATATATTATACTTCTCAACAATACTTAAGGTTATAGCAATAGCATACATAACGGAATTCGGCGCCCAGATATGCAGGGATGCCGGGGAGGGCGCCATTGCCGCAAAGATTGAGTTTGCGGGGAAAGTGCTTATTATGGTTATTGCGATACCCATACTTGCAGCACTTATGGATATTATGATAAAAATCATACCTTAAGGGGGATACACATGAGAAAAGGCATAGTACTTATTATAATAATAATTCTTCTTTCCTTTTGTGCCGTTAACTGCGATGATACACAGGATATTCTGCAAAGCCAGCTGGATAATCTGGATATAAGCGACATAGAGAAGTTTGTTGATGATATCAATAGGGAATCTGAAGGCATGCTGCCCGATATTGATGTAAGGAAGATGGTATTGGGCCTTTTTTCGGGCAATACTCTAAATAACGTAAGAGATATGGGAAAAGGTATTGCAGGCTTGTTTTTCAAAGAAGTAATCGGCAATTTCAGTATTATGGGCAGGCTCCTGATACTTGCTATTTTTTGTGCCATACTTCAAAACCTTCATAATGCTTTTGAGGAGGATTCCATCGGCCGTCTGGCATATGGGATATGCTACATACTGATAATCATTCTGGCTGTAAAGAGTTTTAATGATGCAATGCTGATAGGAGTTGATACCATCAATAAAATGACAGGTTTCATGCAGGCTCTGCTGCCTACATTGCTTGCATTATTGGCTGCTGTCGGCGGGATTTCTTCTTCGGCTGTGTTCCAGCCTTTGATGTTCACATGCATCGCTCTTATAACAACATTTATAAAAGTATTTGTCATGCCTGTAATACTTTTTTCGGCAGTTATAAGCATATTGAACAATCTGTCTGATTCCGTAAATATTTCCAAGCTTGCATCGCTGTTAAAACAAATTGCGGTAGGGGCTTTGGGTCTGGTGCTCACCGCTTTCACAGGAGTATTGGCGGTACAGGGCATAGCATCAGCATCAATAGACGGAGCGACAATAAGGACCGCTAAATTTGCTGTGGACAACTTTATTCCCATAGTTGGGAATTTCCTCTCCGAAGCCTTTGATGCGGTTGTCAGCTGCTCACTGATACTTAAGAACGGAATAGGGATTGCAGGGTTCATTATCCTTCTTCTTATATGCAGTTTTCCCCTTATAAAGATGTTTTCCATTGTATTGATATATAAGGTAACAAGTGCACTTATCCAGCCGATTCTTGACAATCAGATAGTGCAGTGCCTGAATGATATGGGCAATGCAATACTGATACTTCTTACTTGTGTTTTAGCAGTAGCTGTCATGTTTTTCATGGCACTTACGGTTATCATGGGAGTCGGGAATATGGCAGTAATGGTCAGGTAGTATAGGTAGGTGATTTTATGGCTGACTTTTTAAGGGACTGGATCGTAAACATAGCGGTGATAATCATTTTTATAATGTTCCTGGATACTATAATCCCCAATAGTTCCATGAAACGCTATATAAACGTAATTGTGGGACTAATGATCATAGTAGTTGTAATAAAGCCCTTTGTACTGATAAAGGATTACGCAGAAAGCTTCAATACTAAATTTCTTGAAACTTCAAGCTATATTGAACAAGGCGGTTTTGCGGCAGACAGTACGCAAATAAGCAATTTCCAGCAGCAGATGGCAGTAGAAATCTTTGAAAACAACCTGAAAAAGCGGGTGGGAAGAATTGTTGACAACATTACAGACTCAGATTACGAGGAAGTATCGATAGATCTTCTGCTGGAGAAGGATTTTGGAAGTAAGGACTTCGGTGAAATAAAATCGATAGAGGTTAGTATAAGCAAAAGGCCAAAGGAGGTAATAGAGGTTGACAGGATAAGAATTGAGGGTAACGAAGCTGCGGAAGTAAATAAAAATGTAATTAATAAAGACAAAGATGAATATAATTTGAATAATAGCAGAATAAGAAGTGAGATTAGGGATGGGATAAGCAAAGCTTTGGGAATCAGTGAGTCGATTATAGGGGTTGAGGTAAGGTAGTAATAATGCAAGGGAGGAAATGCTGTGAAATTACATGAGTGGTTGATGGATAAATTAAGAAAAGCTAATTTTCAAAAGCTAAACTTTTCAAAAAAGACTACTGCAAATCTGATTATCGTATTCTGCTTGGGGCTGGCCCTGATTCTAATTGCTGACTTTTACAGGGATATCAGGGCGAATAGGACATCAGAGGAAGGAATTTTTGGTGAAAGTACGCAGGCAGATATAGGAACTTCAGACAACAATGCTTCTGACTATGTCAGAAGATTGGAGACGGATTTGTCTTCAATACTCAGTAAAATTCAGGATGCAGGCAGGGTTTCGGTAATGATTACTTTAGAGTGCGGAGCAGAGATAATTCCTGCGAAGGATGAATCAACCTCTGAAAAAGTGACCAATGAAAAGGATACAAGCGGCGGAACACGGATAATAAATGAGAAAACAACGGATGACAAAGTCGTATTTACTGCCGCTCAGGGAGGCAATTCAAAGCCTTTGATAATAAAGGAGATAAACCCGGAGGTAAAGGGTGTGATTGTAGTAGCCGAAGGCGCCAAAGATTCAAAGGTTAAGCTGAAAATTTCCCGTGCGGTGCAAACGGTATTGGATATTCCTGCCTATAAAGTAACGGTATATGAAAGGAATTAGTATTAAATATAAATTCAGGGAGGTATAATCATGCAAGTGAAGAAAAAAAATATAATAATATGTTCAATGATAATACTGCTTTTTGTTGTCGGGTATGCATACAACAGTTTTACTTCCGAAAGGCTGACTGATGCAAAGCTTGACCTGGATGCGCGAGTAGTAGGAACAGATGAAATGCAGGGTGACAGGATGCCTGTTGAAACGGGGGGGACAGAAGAGACGGCGGGGCCGATAGTCATAGAGGACAGCGGCGGTGAGGCTGTAGAAACAACAGCAGCTTCCTTTTTCTCGGAATACAGGATAGAAAGGGATAAGAACAGAAGCAAGGAAGTAGAAATGTGGCAGGATATAATAAACAGTGACAAGGCGGAAGAAAATTTCAAGAATATGGCGCAGCAGGAGATTGTCAAAATCGTATCCCTTACCGATAAAGAAATGATAATTGAGAATCTCATAATTTCCAGAGGTTTTAACGATGCATTGGTATTTCTTACCGATGATTCTGCAACAGTTATAGTTGAAGCCAAGGAGCTTACTTCTTCAAATATTGCACAGATACAGGACATTGTAGTAAGAAAAACGAAGCTGGATCCTAAAAACATAAAAATAATGAAGAAGAACTGAGGCGCATCCTATGAATCTTAGACTATGCCTATCCTAAAAGGTATGGAATAAATACTATAATAATGTATAATATAATATTGGCAGATACATATATTTGATTTGCAGATACATATATTGTCAATACTTTGTGAAAATGTCACCCTAAAAGTGACTTAATTATCGTATGAAAATGTCACTTTCAGTAGGAGAAAAATTTTTAAGGATCCCGGTTGACAACGAGCCTCTCCTATATGATGATAAG
>JAKJBT010000078.1 GCA_022706865.1 Bacillota bacterium | reverse complement strand
GGGATAGAAGATTCGAAAGAAATGCTTCTGGATAAGTCCGACAAGGATTTTGAGGAAATGGTAAGGCTTGAGCTTGAGGAGCTGCAGGAGAAGCAGGAGAAGCTGGAAGAAGAGCTTAAGATACTTCTGCTCCCTAAGGATCCCAATGATGAAAAGAACGTAATAGTTGAAATTAGAGGTGCTGCCGGAGGGGAAGAAGCGGCGCTGTTTGCCGGAGACCTGTTAAGGATGTATATGAGATATGCTGAGAGAATGGGCTGGAAGGTTGAAATGCTGAGCTCCAATCCCACGGATATAGGCGGTTATAAGGAAGTCATATTTGAAATAGAGGGAAAGGGCGCATACAGCAGGCTCAAATACGAAAGCGGCGCCCACAGGGTACAGAGGATTCCCACTACTGAGGCCGGCGGCAGGATCCATACCTCAACCTCAACTGTTGCAGTGCTTCCGGAAGCGGAAGACGTAGATGTGGAAATAAACATGAACGATCTGAGGATAGATGTGTTCCGTTCCAGCGGACACGGAGGCCAGAGCGTAAATACCACAGACAGTGCCGTACGGGTTACACACCTGCCTACGGGGTTCGTTGTGTCCTGCCAGGATGAGAAATCCCAGCTCAAGAATAAGGAAAAGGCCATAAAGATATTGAAGTCCAGGCTGCTGGAGCTGGAAACCGAAAGACATAATGCCGAGATAGCAAACGACCGGAAGAGCCAGGTAGGCACCGGGGACAGAAGCGAAAGGATCAGGACATACAATTTTCCTCAGGGAAGGGTTACCGATCACAGAATAGGACTGACTCTGTATCAGTTGGATTCCTTTATGGACGGGGACCTGGACGAAATGATAGATGCGCTTATAACAAGCGTACAGGCGGAAAAGCTTAAAGGCGCGGAGTAAAATGGGGGAGACAGGGGGACGTTTAACTTGTCCCGGAGGGACAAGTTAAACGTCCCCCTGTCTCCCCCCGCGTCTCCCCGCCATGTCTCTGTATCCACAATTGATATATGTACATTATTATGCTATAATAATGTCATAATAATTGGGAGGTGATATATTATGCCGCAAATCAGGCCTATAACTGATTTGAGAAATACTAATGAAATTTCTGAAGCATGCCACAAATACGGCGAACCAATCTTTATAACCAAGAACGGATACGGAGATTTAGTTGTGATGAGCATGGATACATATGAACGCCAACTTGCTCTTGTTGATGTTTATAAAAAGCTTGCCGAGGCAGAAGCGCAAATTGCACAGGGCATTCCAATGCTTGACGGAGAAGAGGTTTTTAATAAGCTGAGGGATAAATATGTCAAAAAGTAGTTTCCATGTGAAGTTCACAGCCGCGGCATATGATGATTCGGAACAGATATACAGTTATATTTCAAAAAAGCTGCTTGCTGAAACAGCCGCTGACAATCTGCTTAAAAAAATAGAAAGCAGTATAATGAGATTAAAAAAGTTCCCATATTCCGGCAGCCTTGTTTCGGATGAGCCATTAAGAAAGAGAGGTTACCGCAAGTCAATAATAGATAATTACATTGTTATTTATTTAGTGAATGAGATGGACAAGCAGACAGTAATAATGCGTATTCTCTATGGTGCGCAAAACTATCAAAATATACTTTGATATGAGACATGGGGACGTGACTTAAGACTGATATACGTGCTTCCGTTCTACAAATTTATTTTCTGAATATACATTTATGGAAGATATAGAATTGGAGGCTATAGAGTGAGCAGGCTTTTTGCTGTTACCTGCATAGGCTTTTTATGCGGGATGATAGGTACCGGTCTTGGGGGTATATTGACAATATTTCTTGGGAATCCTACAAAAAGGTTCATGGCTGTTCTTCTTGGGTTTACCAGCGGAATTATGATATCTGTTGTGTGCTTCGACCTGCTTCCTGAAGCCTTCGGAATGGGGGGCGTATACCTCAGCCTTTTGGGCATAGTGCTGGGAGTGGGGATGATTCTGGTAATAGAGCAGTTCATACCGGAAAGGGTAAGCCAGAATTTCAGCAGTGATTTTGACTTTGTAAGAAGCGGGATACTGCTTGGCATAGGAATTGCCGTACATAACTTCCCCGAGGGGCTTGCTGTGGGATCCGGCTTTGCTGCCAGTGACTATCTGGGTTTGGGCCTTGCCATTGTAATAGGCCTCCATGACATGCCTGAGGGCGTTGCAATGGCGGCACCGCTTAAAATGGGAGGTATCAACAGGCTGAAGATATTGTTATATACAGTGCTTGCAGGGATACCCATGGGTCTTGGAGCCTTTGTGGGAGAATTGCTGGGAGAAATATCACATACTTTAATATGCATGTGCCTGAGCTTTGCGGGGGGTGCGATGCTGTATATAACCTGCGGGGAGCTGATACCTAAAACTCAGAACATCTACAAAGGAAGGATTTCTACGATTGGCATGATTATCGGCATGATGTGCGGAATAATTATATCAACCAACCTCTGAATATGAATTCTGAAAGTTGTATATGACAATCTGCTGTGCTATTATGTATTTGGACATGAAAGCACATTTTTTTTGGAGGAACCGCTTTGAATACGGAAGTTTTTTTTCTCGATGAAAATAATATTGATCTTGATATAATTGACAGGGCTGCTGAGATAATAAGGAACAACGGCACCGTGGTATTTCCCACAGAAACGGTATACGGCCTGGGAGCCAATGCCCTGTCGGGGGAAGCGGTAAAAAAGATTTTTGCCGCCAAAGGGAGGCCCAGTGACAATCCCCTTATTGCACACGTTTCCTCTATGAATATGCTTCTGTATCTTATCGGAAGCCCGCTGGGGGCCGGAACCGGGCTGCTTATTGACAAATACTGGCCGGGGCCCCTGACATTGATTTTTAAGAAGTCCGGCAAAGTACCCGACGAGGTGACTGCGGGCATGGATACTATTGCAGTAAGGATGCCCGACAACAGGATTGCCTTGGAGCTTATTGAAAGAGCCGGCCTGCCCATCGCAGCACCCAGTGCAAATATTTCAGGAAAGCCGAGCCCTACGACTCCCGAGCATGTAATTGCGGATATGATGGGCAAGGTGGATATGATATTATGCGGGTCTAAATGCAGTGTTGGTGTTGAATCAACAATTCTGGATATGACCGAAGATGTGCCTATAGTTTTGAGGCCCGGAGGCCTGACTCTGGAAGAGCTTGAAAATGTGCTGGGCACTGTAAGGGTCAGCGGGGGACAGGTAGGGGACAAGGAGGTTCCCAGAGCTCCGGGGATGAAGTATACCCACTATGCTCCGGATGCGGATATGATTATAGTAAAAGGGGAATTAGACAAAATAATAAAGAAAATACAGGAGCTGGCGGCGGAATATTCAGCCAGGGGCATGAAGGTCGGAGTATTGGCATCTGATGAGACTGCAGGCTGTTATAAGGATTGCAGGGTGCTTTCACTGGGGAGCAGATCGGACGTAAGTATTATTGCGTCGAATATTTTTGAAAAGCTCAGGGAATTTGATAAAATAGGTGTAGATATAATATTTGCAGAAGCCTATGAGGAAAGCCATATGGGTATCGCTGTGATGAACAGGATGAAAAAAGCGGCAGGCTTTAATATTATTGAGGTGTAGATATGAAAAGGATTTTGTTCGTTTGCACTGGCAATACATGCAGAAGCAGCATGGCTGAAGCACTGTTCAGGCATTCACTCCTTGAGGCGGGACTGGCGGGAGAATATCATGCAAGCTCAGCCGGCACTTCGGCTTTTCCCGGTATGCCGGCATCCCATAATGCAATACAGGCCCTTGAAGCCTTGGGCATTGACTTGTCCCGGCATTCCTCCAGCACTATAGATAATGATATTGTTGACAAGGCAGACCTCATACTTACCATGACTGCCTCTCACAAGAAGAGTTTGCTCCGCTTCAGGCCGGATATTGCCGGAAAGACTTATACCCTGGCGGAATATATCGGGGCAGAGGACAGCGGAGACATTGAAGATCCTTTTGGAGGGGACCTGGAAATATATATGAATTGCCGCGATAAAATCAGCAGATACATAGAAGCGTTGATTAATAAGCTTAAAGAGAAAGGGGAATGCTAATTTGAAGATTGCCGTCGGAAGTGATCATGGAGGTTTTTTGCTAAAGGGCGAGATAATGAAGCATTTGAAGGAGAAAGGTATCGATTTTGTTGATTTTGGCTGTTTCACCACAGAGTCGGTGGATTATCCGGATATTGGACAGGCAGTGGGAGAAGCAGTTGCCCGAGGCGAGTATGACAAGGGGATAATCTGCTGCGGAACGGGGATAGGTATTTCAATATCTGCAAACAAGATCCCCGGCGTAAGGGCCGCACTATGCGGAGACTGCTTTTCCGCAAAAGCATCCAGGGAACATAACGATTCCAATGTACTTGCCCTTGGAGAAAGGGTAATCGGGCCGGGACTGGCCAAGATGATAGTTGATATATGGCTGAGCTCTGAGTTCCAGGGTGGAAGGCACGGCAGAAGAGTCGAGAAAATAGCAAAGATAGAGGAAAAATATAGGAGGAGTTAACGTGGAACAGTACAAAAATGTTACAGTTATGGAACACCCGCTTATACAGCATAAGCTTACATTGCTGAGGGATAAGAACACAGGAGTGAAGGAGTTCAGGGAGCTGGTTGAGGAACTGGCTTTGCTTATGGGTTATGAGGTCACAAGAAATCTTACACTTGAAGAAACAGAGGTTGAGACTCCTATATGCAGGACAAAATCCAAGGTTATTGCAGGCAAGAAGCTTGGGATAGTGCCTATACTAAGAGCGGGCCTGGGTATGGTGGACGGGATGCTGAAGCTGATTCCGGCGGCAAAGGTAGGCCATATAGGACTTTACAGGGATCCCGAAACATTGATGCCTGTTGAGTATTACTGCAAGCTTCCTTCAGACGTGGCGGAAAGGGATCTTATTGTCGTTGATCCGATGCTGGCTACCGGGGGCTCTGCTTCAGCAGCAATAACCTTTCTTAAAGACAGAGGGGCAAAGAGCATAAAGCTTGTGAATCTGATAGCCGCTCCCGAAGGAATAAAAGCTGTTGTGGATGCTCATCCTGATGTGGAGATATATGTGGCTGCGGTGGATGAGAGGCTTAATGACCACGGATACATAGTGCCCGGGCTGGGGGATGCGGGAGACAGGCTTTTCGGCACCAAATAAAAAAGTATGCTGATGCAGTTTAAAGAAATTTGCTGATTGCAATGTAAAGGGGAGGATAGTATGGACAGAAGAGACAAATATAATTACTATCTGGATATTGCAGAGACTGTATTGGAACGGGGAACATGCCTTAGGAGAAATTACGGAGCTATTATAGTAAAGAATGATGAAATAATATCCACAGGCTACAGCGGAGCACCAAGGGCCAGAAAGAACTGCTGTGACCTGGGCTATTGCATAAGGCAGAAGCTGGGTATTCCAAGAGGACAGAATTATGAAAAATGCAGGAGTGTACATGCTGAGGCAAATTGCATAATATCGGCAAGCAGGCGGGATATGATAGGAGCTACATTATACCTGGTGGGAAAGAACATGGAATCCGGTGAATATGTTTTAGATGCAAGCTCCTGTGCCATGTGCAAAAGGCTGATATTAAATGCGGGTATAGAGAGGGTAATCATAAGGGATACCCAGGACAGATACAGGGCAATTGAAGTAAGCAAATGGATAGAGGATGATGATTCATTAAGCGATGAATTAGGATATTAAATATTTTTGCGGATGACGGGAAAAATAAGCTTGGCACTTTGACATTGAATTTGACCTGATGTAAAATATTAGTACGGTGTTCGTCCATAAGTAAACTGGTTATGTTGGGGTGATTAGATGACAAGAAGCATTATTGCGTTCTTGATAGCTTTGTTGGTTTCTTTTGCAGCCACACCGCTGATGATAAGGCTGGCAAAGCGCATAGGTGCTATAGATGTACCAAAAGACGACAGAAGAGTACATAAGGTCCCGACACCAAGACTTGGAGGGCTTGCGATCTTTCTCGGGTTTTTGTCGGCACTATTATACATGTATGAAATAGATTCCAGAATGGTTGGCGTATTGACCGGAGCGGCAATAATTGTTACTCTGGGGTTTTTTGACGATATTAAACCCCTGCCTGCGAAGTTCAAGTTTCTGGTTCAGATTATTGCAGCCATAATTGCTATACGCAGCGGAGTAAGAATTGAGCATGTAAGCAATCCGCTGTATTTCATGTTCCCGGATACCGAATACATAATTTTCGGGAATTGGTCCTACCCTCTGACTTTGTTGTGGATAGTCGGAGTTACAAATGCAATTAATCTTGTAGACGGACTGGATGGCCTGGCAGCAGGGATATCAATTATATCGGCAGTCACGTTGTTTGTGGCTGCACAAACAACGGGTCAGGGTTTTGCGGCATTTCTGGCATCAATACTGGCAGCCTCAACCTTGGGTTTCCTGCCCTACAACTTCAATCCGGCAAAAATATTCATGGGAGATACCGGGGCATTGTTTTTGGGTTACATGCTTTCGGTGATCTCCGTGATGGGTGTCCTGAAAGGAGCCGCCGCACTGTCGATTCTGGTGCCGATTTTTGCAATCGGGCTTCCAATATATGATACGCTTTTTGCAATGATCAGAAGGGCATCCAACGGAAAGTCGATGATGGAGGCCGATAAGGGGCATTTGCACCACAAGCTTCTGGATGCCGGCATGAGTCAGAGACAGGCGGTAATCACACTGTATAGCATAAGTGCGGTGTTGGGCTTCAGCGCTGTAGTTCTGGTGGAGGCTACTTTGAAGGTTGCATTTGTGCTGGTGCTTGCGGTTTTTTTGTTGGCCTCTATGGGGGCAAAATATTTAAGCCAGGTAGAGGTGGATCAGGGAAGCAATAAGGCAGATTTGTAGGGAGCTGAGATTTTGATAAAAGTACTGTCGATATTCGGGACAAGGCCTGAGGCGATAAAGATGGCACCCCTTATTAATGCTATGAAAGCGGACAGCCGGTTTGAACCATATGTCTGCGTAACCGCTCAGCACAGGGATATGCTTGACCAGGTACTGGAGATATTTGATATACAGCCGGATTATGATCTGGATATTATGAAGGACAGGCAGTCTTTGACCGATATAACTGTAAATGCTCTCCTGGGGCTTGAAAAGGTGATTGCCGGGCTGCAGCCGGATATCATACTTGTCCACGGAGATACGACAACAACCTTCATTGGTTCATTGGCGGCCTTTTATAACAAGATTCGGGTAGGCCATGTGGAAGCCGGCCTGCGAACCTTCAATAAATACTTTCCATATCCGGAGGAAATGAACAGGAAGCTTACCGGAGCAATAGCCGATATTCATTTCTCTCCCACGTCTGTTTCAAAGGCAAACCTTCTGAGGGAAGGAGTGCGGTCAGAAAACATATTCGTAACCGGAAATAC
>JAKJBT010000077.1 GCA_022706865.1 Bacillota bacterium | reverse complement strand
CATATATAATTGCATGTTCATCATATACGGCATGTATGCTTACTCCCGGCCATCCTTTAATCAAGCCCAGGCCTTTTGTTGCAGTAAAGCCTTTATTTCTGGTTTGCGCAGTAAGCCCCTTGGCTCCGACATCAGTAATCACCCGCTCCGGAGTAGGCAAACTGATTACGGTAGTCAGGACAGTTGCGGCATTGCGTTCAAGACTTCCGTATGCATTTCCCTGGGACGCATCCATGAAAATATATGTGCCGGGCCTGATTTCAGTTACTCCGTCCAGTATGGGAAAATCATGCATCATGGAGGGGGTGGAGCCTATACTGACAGTTTCCAAATGGAAGCCTGCTACCGCTGCCAGTTGGGCAAACCGGAGTGTTCTTTCCTGTGCTTTCAAATGGATTTCCTTACATGCCTCCACATTCTCCGCTGCATAGGAATGACCGTCGTGGGAGAAAACCCCTTTTAAATATATGTTCTTACATTTCTTCAAATGATTAATAAGCTCAACAAACGCAGCTTCTTCAATAACGCCGGAACGCTGTTCTCCCACTTCAATCTCGATTAGTACAACTGCCTGCTTTTTACTGCCTGTAAAAGCCTTCTCAATCATATCTGCCTGCGGGATGCTGTCAAGCCCGAAGGATATATCGATGGTTTCAGCCAACTTGCGGATTCGGCGCAGTTTTTCTTCCCCGACTATCTCATTTGCAATGAATATATCTCTCAGCCCTTTGGCTGCCATGACTTCCGCCTCACCAACCTTGGCTACGGTAATGCCTTTTGCTCCGAGCTCCTGCTGTAAAAGAGCCAGCCTGGACATTTTATGGGTTTTAGTATGAGGCCTCAGTGCCACATTGCAGCGATTCGCATAATCCTGCATCCTTCTGCAATTACTTATCATTATATCCTTATCAATTAATAATGCCGGTGTATCCAATTCCCGATAATTCATTACATTCCCTCCTTTTTAAGCCGCTTCAGTGATCAGATTTGAGGCCTGCTCCGCACATGGGAATCAGGCAATCAGATGTCCGCCCGTTTAATTCACAATACTTCAGATAGGCTGCATATGTGGCTGCTGTTGTATGCTCACAGTAAATACCCTTTGCGGCAAGGGCGGCTCTGGCTTCCAGAATCCGGTTTTCCGGAGCTGTGATTATATCAATTTTATGCTTGTATGTATATTCCAGGATTTCCTCACCCCGCATCGGTACACCTACAGCAATTCCCTCCGCCATCGTCGGCCGTGGTGTTATCCTGGCCGGGTGCTTTTCTCCGGTAATAACTGCCTTTGCAAAAGGATCGCAGTGCTCACTTTGTACTGCTATGATGTTCGGCATTTTGTCAATGACGGCACTCTCCAGAAGTTCTTCCAATGCCTTTACAATACCAATGAACAGCGTACCGTTGCCAAGGGGTACAAAAAGATTCCCGGGGATTCTTTTCATCTGCTCATAGACTTCATAAATATATGTTTTTGTACCCTCGTAGAAAAAAGGATTATACACATGGTTTGCATAATATTTCCCTTCAGTATCCACTTTAGCTCTGCAGACATCCGCACAATTGTCTCTTGTGCCGGGAACGACATTTACTTTTGCATTGTGGGATTTAATCATATTGATCTTCTGGGGCGATGTTCCTTCGGGTACAAAAATCTCACAGCCGATACCTGCTTTTGCACAATATGCCGCCACACTGTTTCCGGCATTGCCGCTGCTGTCCTGCACAACAGAATCCACACCGATTGCCTTGCAGTGGGCAATCAGTACCGCAGCGCCCCTATCCTTGAAAGACAAAGTCGGCATGAAATAATCCATCTTCAGGAGGACATCTTCATTAAACTGAACAACAGGTGTCATGCCTTCACCCAGGCTGATTTCCTTCCAGTGTGCCCCTTCCAGCGGCATAAAAGCACGATACCGGAAAATGCTCCAGGTATCATGATCCACTAAAGGCAGGTCAAACTTCGGAGGTTTGTAATCTAATTTCCACAGGCCTCCGCAGTCGCACTTCGCTTTTCTTGTTGTGATCTCCGCCGCAGCGGCACACTTTGAGCAAATATATCTCATTTTTGGTTCACCTCTGCAATAGCTTCGACTTCCACAAGGCATCCGAAGTGGAGCTTATCGACAGGCACAACTGTCCTTGCCGGCTTGTGTTCACCGAAGAATTCGGCATAAACCTTATTAACTGTGTCCCACTGATCCATATCCGTTATATATATCCTGCACTGGACAATATTATTACGGCTGAGCCCGGCTTCCTTCAGAACACGGTCTACATTCTTCAAAGCAAGCTCAGTATGTGCTTCTATTCCGCCCTCCGGCACATTCCTGGTATCCGGATCTATGGATAGCTGTCCGGATATGTACAACATCCCGTTTGAAATGATTCCGGGCGTATAATGGCCTTTGTTCTTACCATGGTATTCTGGTTCAACCTTTTTCATATTCCCATCCTTTCTAAATACCGGCAAGTCAGCCTATCAGCTTATTGACCAAGCACGGCATTATTACTCCAACTGCAAGGCCTGACGATAAATACCCTGCTATGCCAATAGTAGCATAACAGGGCATCATATGTCGACATGGTAATTTAACCTCCTTCAAATAATCAAATACCGAATATTTTGCTGTTCCAATCGGGAAAATAACTTTTAGTATTAAAAGAGGTAATATGCATTCTTAACAGTGTGATAGCTTCAATTAACTATAAATAGAGGAGAAGCTTTATGGAAAGCAGATATATTAATTTTAATGAAAAGCGAATGTACATATTCAGCGAGCTTGTAAAGAGATACTGGAACGGAGGCTTGAAGACTGCCCATGACCTTACCGTACTGGCTGATTATATTAAGCGGAAATACGGCTTCAGCGATGCCGAAATGCCATTTATAAAGGATCATATAAGAGTGGCTATGGGATTGGATCCTAACGGAGGCGGCATGTTCACCAATGAACTGGACATAATTAAAGGTTTCAAGGAAATTGGCCGGCCTGTGGTTGCCAGGATTGAGGGCACCTGCAAGCATTGCGGAAAGTTGGATTGTGAATGCGGCAAATGCACACATATAGAAGCAGGCAAGTACGAGACCGGTATGTATAGCAGAAATAACGAACCTGTAATTTCCAACGATAAGTGTTTGAATTGCGGATATAGCGCTCCTGATTGTGATTTTGGAGCATTGGCTGACAAAATTGAGTTCATACCGGTTATTGATCTGCTGAAAGACGGAAAAACACCGGTCTTCGCTTGTGTGGCACCGGCGATAATCGGGCAGTTCGGAGAAAACATCAGTATGGGTATGCTGCGTACTGCCTTGAAGATGCTTGGTTTCAGCGATATGATTGAAGTAGCCATGTTTGCTGATATACTTACCATAAAGGAAGCCTTTGAGTTTAACCATCTGGTAAAGCGCGAAGAAGATTTTTTCCTGACAAGCTGCTGCTGCCCGGTATGGTTCAACATGATTAAAACTAATTACCCTGACATCTATAAACACCTGTCACCGTCCGTGTCACCGATGATTGCTTCGGGCAGAATTCTGAAAAAACTATATAATAGCGCCAAGGTTGTATTTATTGCACCCTGTATTGCCAAAAAGGCTGAAATTAAAGAACCGGACTTAAAAGGAGCCATAGATTATGTCTTGAATTTCAGGGAACTGAAAGAAATATTCAATGCACTAAATATTAATCCGGAAGGGCTTCCGGCAGATGAAAAAGATCAGGCATCCTTTGGAGGCAGAGTATATGCAAGAACCGGAGGCGTAAGCTTTTCTGTCAAAACGGTGGTCAATAGGCTTGAACCGACAAGAGTCATTAAGCTTAAAGCAAAAAAGGTTGATGGTGTAAAAGAATGCAGGAAGGTACTGGATGATCTGCGTGACGGCAGAAGAATCAATGCCAACTTTATTGAGGGTATGGGCTGTACCGGCGGATGTGTAGGCGGTCCCAGAACCAACATCGATGTGGATAAAGCAACGAAGCTGGTTAACGAATTTGGTGAAGATTCATTTATTTTGACTCCCTTTGACAATTTAAATGTTATGAAAATCTTAAAGCAACTGGGTATAAACTCTATTGAAGAAATTATGCAAAATGAGGAAATAAACAAAATATTATCCAGGGAATAAAGGACACTAAGATTCTGCCATTATGCTCATGACAATCTTCATAAGAACTACATATCTCTATGGCATTATTATAACATGCTAATGCTTTTTTCATTTTTTAAGAGCGGTTCTTTGCAAACCGCTCTTGTTTTTACTTCTTACCCTATTCCTTTATATTATCTGCAAATTCCCTGCAAATACCTCATAGGCCTCCGCCAAACTTTTTTTACATAGTTGATCATTCCATTTTAAACCGTTTTTTGATCTTACCGCTTTCTCCATTATAATTAAGAATATACTCCTTGCTTTCAGGTACCGGGAATATAAGCAAGCCGATGGCCTCTTCGCCGGGAGCCAAAGCTAACGGATTTAAACGTTTCTGCATGGAATCCGTAGCTCTGGAATCATAGCTGACAGCGGCTTTGCCGGGAACCGACAGGGTGAATTCTTCAGGTTTTACCTGTACTGCTGTTGTACCTGAATTGACAAGCTTTATATACACCCACACATATTGCAGGCTCCTATCCTCAGGATAAATGGGCCTTCCAAAACTGTGAATTACCGCATCGGATGTCATTGTCCTTGATATGGCTACCCCCAGAGTGCCTTTATCGTATTTATATTCACCCATGCTTTCCACAGTCTTTTCCCTAAGAGCTATAGCTATTGACGCGGATACCAGCAAAATAAAAGCAATTGGCAGAATAACCGCCTTCTTCAATTTAACCACCCCACACACATTTCCTTACAAAAATACCCTGCCATGCCAATAATAGCATAACAGGGTATCATATTCAATTATTCGACATCTGTTCTACTCTACAGTCACGCTCTTTGCCAGGTTCCTGGGTTTATCCACGTCGCAGCCTTTTTCCACCGCCATGTAGTAGGCCAGGAGCTGCAGGGGCATTACTGCCACCACAGGAGCCAGGATATCGGAGACTTTGGGGATATAGAGGGTGTAGTCCGCCACCTTCTCAACCTCTGTATTGCCTTCCTTTGCTATGGCGAATACGAAGGCCCCTCGCGCCTTTACCTCCTTTACGTTGCTCACCATCTTCTCGTACAGCTCATCCTGGGTGAGGACTGCCATAACTATCGTGCCCTTTTCTATAAGGGCTATGGTTCCGTGCTTCAATTCTCCGGCTGCATAAGCCTCAGAGTGTATATAGGATATCTCCTTGAGCTTCAGGGAACCTTCAAGGGCTACGGCATAATCTATTCCCCGGCCCAGGTAGAATATATCCCTGGCGTTGGAATTATGAGTCGCGAATTTCTGGATGGTTGATTTATATTTGAGGGTTTCCTCAACAAGTTCGGGAAGCCTTCTCATTTCATCCTTTATTGATTCAATTTCCTCATCCTTCAGGGTACCCTTCAGCTTAGCCATATACAATGCGATTATATAGATTGCTATAAGCTGGGTTGTGTATGCTTTTGTAGATGCAACAGCAATCTCGGGCCCCGCCCATGTATAAAACACGTCATGGGATTCCCGGGCTATTGAGCTTCCTACCACATTGACTATGCTGAGTATCCTGGAGCCTTTCCTTCTGGCTTCCTTCAAAGCTGCCAGAGTGTCCAGGGTTTCTCCCGACTGGCTCACTATTATCGTCAGGGTTTTTTCATCCACTATGGGATCCCTGTATCTGAATTCCGAGGCTATTTCCACTTCTACAGGAATTCTTGCCAGCTTTTCTATTACGTATTTGCCCACCATGCATGCATGATAAGCTGTTCCGCAGGCAACCATATAAATTTTATTAAAATTCTGCAGTTCTTCCTTCGTAAGCTTTATGTCATCCAGCTTTATACCGGCGGAATCCGGCAATACTCTTGAGGTCATGGTATCCTTCACAGCTTTGGGCTGTTCATGTATCTCCTTTATCATAAAGTGCTCAAAGCCGCCTTTTTCAGCTGAAGCAACATCCCAATTCACTTCGAATACTTCTTTGCCGACCTCCTTGCCGCTTTCATCAAAGAAGCTGATTCTGTCCTTTTCTACCACTGCAAGCTCTTTCTCATTCAGCAGATATATCCTTCTTGTATGGTTCAGTATTGCAGGTATGTCTGAGGCAATGAAATTTTCACCGTTTCCTATTCCTACTATCAGGGGATTTTCCTTTCTTACGCATATTATTTTGTCAGGCTCCCTTTTGCTTATCACGGCAAAGGCATAGGACCCCCTGATTTTTTCAAGAACCTTCGTTACTGCCTCAAGCAGGTCATCCTTATAGAAGTAATCCACATAGTGCGCCAGTACCTCTGTGTCAGTCTCTGACCTGAATGTGTACCCCTTCTCTATAAGCATGCTCTTTATGCTCATGTAGTTCTCAATTATACCGTTGTGAACTACTGCAATATCTCCGGAACAATTGGTGTGGGGATGTGAATTCATATCGGAGGGCTCACCATGGGTAGCCCATCTTGTATGCCCTATCCCCAGGCATCCGTCCATGGTCTCCTTCTTCAGATGCTCTTCAAGTACAGAGAGCCTGCCTTTATACTTCCTTACCTCTATGCTTTCCTTCGTATATACCGCCACTCCGGCAGAATCATAGCCCCTGTATTCAAGCTTATGCAGCCCTTCCATCAAAATGGGCACTGCGTTTTTATCTCCTATGTAACCGACGATACCGCACATATATAAAATCCCCTCTCAAATATGGCATTTAACTCATTTTTTCCTCTATAAGCTTAGCCAGAGCTGCAGCATCTTCCTTTATTTCCGCCTCGTTTGCTCCCTCCAGCATAACCCGAACCAAGGGCTCTGTACCGGAAGGCCTTATAAGCACTCTTCCCCTGCCCTTGAGCTTTTTCTCCAGGCTTGCTATCATTTGAGCGATGTCTTCATCCTTCATATACTTATCTTTGTTCTCATTCTTCACCTTTGCGTTTATCAGAACCTGGGGCAGTTCTTTCATAATGGAAGCAAGGTCGGACAGCTTCTTGCCCGTTTCCTTCACAACGGCCAGCAGCTGCAGGGCAGTCAAAAGCCCGTCTCCGGTAGTATTATGATCAAGGAATATTATATGCCCGGACTGTTCGCCGCCAATGCTGTAACCCATTGAAACCATCTCTTCAAGAACATACCTGTCCCCTACCTTAGTCTTTACAAGATTGCACTTCTCCCGCTTCATAGCTATATCAAGGCCCATGTTGCTCATGACAGTAGCAACTACCGTGTCTTTCTTCAGCATGCCCTTTCCTTTTAAATGTCTGGCAAATATGGCAAGCATGTGATCTCCGTTAACAATATTTCCTCTGTTGTCCACTGCAATAAGTCTGTCAGCATCTCCGTCAAAGGCCAGCCCTATATGGGCTCCGGA
>JAKJBT010000008.1 GCA_022706865.1 Bacillota bacterium | reverse complement strand
CACCGCTAGAACTTTTCCAAAGGCATTGCAGTAGGCCTGTCAAAATCATAATCCGTGTGCGTCGATATACTATACTGTCTCTTGCGGAGGGTTATGCAAGCTTCAGATATGACGCATTATTCTTCTAATGTGCAACAGGTAGTTCCTAATATACGGGTAAGAAGGAATTCCCGTAAAAATGTCGAACTATAAATTTAGTGAATAACCGGTCAATTAAAGAAGGGGGTGCTTCAATGGAAATGTTGCAGCTGGTTTTGTTCAGATTAAATGAACAGGAATACGCCATAGACATATTTAAGGTTAACGAAATTGTTCCTTACAGGAAGCCCACAATAATACCCAATACCCCCGATTATGTTGAAGGGGTGCTTAATTTGAGGGGTAATGTCATTCCTGTAATAAACCTGAAGAAGAGGTTCCAGCTTGAAGATGCGGGCACAGGAGACAATACAAAGATAATTGTGGCCGATACAGGAGGCACTATAGCCGGTTTCGTTGTCGATGAAGCATCTAACGTAATTACTGTGGAAAGTGAGAAAATAGAACCCGTATCGGAAGTCGTATCGAATATCGGCAGTAAGTATATTAACGGGATAGGAAAGAAAGATGACGGAAGTATGTATATATTGCTTAATTTTGATGGGTTGTATGCAGAAGGGGCTTGAGTAAAAATGTAATATGAGACACAGGCAGCCGTTCAAGGTATGGCTGCCTGTATCTTTACAGGCTGTAAGGGGTTATTTGGAATGGGTAAATATTTTATAAAAGCACTTATATTTTGTATTCTGTTTTTTTTGGCCTGCGGTGTTATAGGCTTGCAGGAGGGTTATTTTGAGCCTGAAAAGGCGGAACTCGAGCCTGTACCGGAGCCTGTACCGGAGCCTGTACCGGAGCCTGTACCGGAGCCTGTACCGGAGCCTGTACCGGAAATCATATTCTCAGAGACGAAACTGCTGCCGGGAGACTGCTTCTCAATATATCTCAAGGGCCTGACGGAAAGGGATGATATTCAGGTATCAGCTGCTTTGGTGCAGGGACAGCCAAGGTTTTTCGGCTTTATGGAGGGAAGACTGGCTATAGTCGGAACAAGCTGCAGGACAAAAGAAGGGGATTACAGCTGCAAGGTCCGGGTACTGAGGGATGGGGAAATTGCAGCCGAAAAAGAGGAAACCTTAAAGATACTCCATAAAGAGTTTGTGGAGCAGCATCTTACTGTTTCTGCCACTCAGAAGGAACAGAGAAGCGATGATAATTTTGATATGGATAAGGTTCATACCGATAGGGCAAAATCCGCAACTTCGGAAATACCCCTTTGGGAGGGCACGTTTGTGAAGCCGGTGGAAGGAAGGGTTTCTACCGAATTTGGTATGATAAGATACATTAACAAGGAAGAGTCCGGAAGGCACTCAGGCATTGACATAGCAGCAGCCAGGGGGACTCCTGTGAAGGCAGCTAATAATGGAGTGGTAAGGCTATCCATGATGCTTAAAGTAACAGGGAATACAATAATAATTGACCATGGCTGCAATATCTACAGCTCCTATGCCCATCTTGACAAGCTTCTTGTGGAGGAGGGGGCTGAAGTTAAAAAAGGCGACATCATAGGAGAGGTGGGATCGACAGGCTTCTCAACCGGACCCCATCTGCATTGGTCCACTACAGTAGGAACGCTGTATATAAATCCTGAGTCGCTTGTGGAAAGGGATCCTCTGGCTTTTATCCGGTAATAGTCACGGATGGATATCCAGTTCGATGTATCTGTGAAGAAGCTTATCCACAGACATTGCCAGCTTCAGGTATATCAAGCAATACAAATACATGGGAAGCATAAGGGCGGCAGCTTGACTTACAGGGGTACTAAAAGCAGAGGGGCTGAAAATGCTTATGCCGAACCGGTAATTGACTATGAGCAGTATTGCAATATCCAAAATTGCAGAAAGAGCAGGGATAGGATAGATACTCCTGAAGCGGTCTTTAATAATGCCCAGGGAAAGTCCTATTATGCCGTTGGTACAGATGAAAAAAAGGGCTTCGCAGGGATTATAAAAAGCCAACAGGGCTGCAGCTGAAAGATAAACCAATATTCCCAGTATGTAGCTGAGCCGTGCCGCTAAATATATAGGGAATCCATTCAATAATGCTGCAAAACCAAATGCTGCTCCAAGAATGGGGGGCACAGCCTGAAGTGCTGCTGCAAGCAGGGCAAGGCCAGTGCAAAAGAATAGAATTCTTTTGTTAAACACTTTTTATCCCTCCCGAATGATATTGGCGGACAAAGCCTCGATATTAATTGATATGCCGAGGCGATAAAAAATAAAACTTGATGTAATAATTAATAATAATGGGACATGGGGACGTTTCTCACATCGCATTCTTCTTTTATCGCGAAACATCTTGATAGGAGTGGTTGCTATTTTTACAAATGCTAAAGAAGCGGAAGATTTCGTATATAGTTCCTACATGAACGCAATAGATAAGATACCAAAGGGTATGCCGGATATGATTACCAGAAGACCGCATCTGGCAAGAACGCTTCTGGATAAAATGGGGGAGCCGGATAAAAAACAAAGGAATATACTGGTGACAGGCAGCAAGGGGAAAGGCTCGGTCAGCAGGATGATATCAAAACTGATAGAGGCTCACGGGCTTAAGACCGGATTATGTACAAGTCCGCATCTGGTGAGCTTTTTGGAGAGAATCAGAATAAACGGCAATGCAATTTCAGAGGAGGATTTTGTTAAGTATTCAAATATTCTGGAGCCTTATGCAGCGGAAGTGCAAAAACAATTGACAGAAGCTGAGTACTTAGGGCCCGCCGGTATTACGGCTATTATTGCCATTTTGTATTATCTGGATCAGGAGACTGATTACAATGTGTTTGAATGCGGAAAAGGCGCAAGATATGACGAAGTAACCAGGATATATAGCGAAGCTTCGGTCATCAACACTGTTTTTCTGGAGCACATTCCGCAGCTGGGATGTAATCTGCAGGAGATTGCCTTTAATAAGGCAGGAATAATCAACAGCACTCAGAGGTTTGCAGTCAGCGGTGTACAGCAGAAGGAAGCCTGGGATGCTATCTATAAGGAATCCTGTGATAAGGGAGTCAGATTATTTACCTTCGGACAGGATGTTTTGTGTGAAAACATACGCATTGACAGAAACGGTACTTATTTTGATGTCATTACCCGGAACAGCAAATACAGAAATATCAGGCTGAATCTGATGGGACGCCATCAGGCATATAATGCCGCAATTGCGGTTTGCACAGCAGAGAATTTGCTGGAGGGAGCCAAAGAAGAGGATATAAGACAGGCATTAGGGGGCATAACATGGCCGGGAAGGCTGGAAGTGATAAACAGAAGCCCTTTAACCATACTTGACGGATGTATCAACAGGGAGTGCGCGAGACATGTCAGGGAGGTTGTAAGTGAAATGGGAAGTAAAGATGTTATCTCCATTGTCGGAATTCCCGATGATAAGGATTATGAAGGCGTCGCATGTGAAATGTATGATATATCAGGAAAGATTATTTTCACCACATCAAAGAACAAGCATTTGAAGTTCACAACAGCTCAAATGGACAAAGCAAAGCCTATGCTGGGAGAAAAACTGATATATGAAGCAGAGATTGAAGATGCAATAGAAACGGCATATAATTTGATTGGGGATGACGGGCTGGTGTGCATAATAGGAACACAGTCCCTGGTCAGGGATGTAAAGGAGTATTTTAAGCAGGATACGCTAAATCTTTAGCAGTAGATTGATTTGTGAGGTACTTATGATTAACAATAAAAGCCGCGAATACATAGTAAGAAATACAATTTTGTTTGAACGGGCATTCTCTGTGAATAATTATGACGGAGATTCTAAAGCTGATTACGGTTATAAATATGAAAAGGGCACCATACCGGTTTTGATATCGGCACCTCATTCGGTAAATCATTGGAGGAACGGCAAGATAAAATGCGCAGACATATTTACCGGCTCAATTGCGAGAATGATACACTTGCTGACTGGGTGCCACGTATTTTACAAAACCAAAAACGACAACTATGACCCCAACTATGATCCCATAGACGGAGACGGGGATTATAAGAACAGCTTAATAGACGTTATCAGGAAGGAGAATATACGTATATTCATAGACCTGCATGGAGCTGCGGAAAACAGGGAATTTGACATCGATCTGGGAACCGACGGTTCAAATAACCTTTGCGGAAATAGTTTTATCCCTGACCTGTTCCGGGTCATATTCAGCAGATATGGAATTCATATGGTTGAAGAAAATAAGATATTCACGGCAAGCCCGCAAAACAACGTATCAAGAACAATGGCAGCGGTTTGCGGGATACCGTCCATCCAGGTGGAGGTCAACAGGAAATACAGGGAAGTATCCAAAAATGAGGAGGAGTTTTTGAGTTTCATGAAAGGCCTGTATTCCGTCATATCCATATTGAATGACTGTGAATGGGATTCCGACACATACGTCTTTGAGGCTGAAAAAAGCAAAATCCATATTCCAATAGATAAAATAGAATTCAGCAGGGAAGATGCAGAGAAATACGGATTTCAAAGAAATGATTCCTTTCAGGTGAACTCCGTATTTAATCACAGCAACAAAACTGAATTCATTGCCAGATACAAGCATACTGGCAACAATCAGGAATTTGTGTCCGGAAAAGTATACCTGACCAACAAATTATACAAATACGTTTTTGGAGATAATGAAGCTGAAGAGAAAAAATATGTGCTGGTAAACAGGAAGAAGGCAATAACCCTGCCAATTGGAATCCCAAAGGCCGGCTCGGAAAGGATCATGATATGTCCGGACCTGGCGGATAAGATTGACTTAAGTAAAAACTATCAATTGTATAACAGGAATGATGACATAGACTACTACCTGGGGAAGCTGGCTGTGACAAGGGATACGACCGCAAAAGGCAAGATTTTTCTTAATTACTATCAAAGGCATATTATGAATGTCAATATTCCCAAGAAAGTAATCTTAAAAGATGATTTTCTGAAATACCTGGGAAGCGATGTTCTCAGCGAAGAAGATAAGGGTATTTTAAAGCGGAGCTACAAGGATCAGCATTCATATTATGAGATTGAGCAAAATCTGATAGGAGACGATGATTTAAAAAACATCTTTAAAAAGCTGGAGCTTGATAAAATTGAGCTTATTGAAGTAAATGACACTGGTGATAAAACAAAAGCGAAGGGTTTAAGGGAAAGACACAGGCAATTTATATATGGAATCCTGTCCTTTCTCATTAAAAGGAAGTCAATATGCTTAAGAGTGGGAAGGCCTTATCCTACAGATGAAAACAGTGATATTGTGCGTATAATGCCCACAACCATGAAAATCCTCGGTATTGGTGAGACGGATAAGCTGATTGTGAGGCACAGGGGGCATGAGGTAATACTAAGGGCACTTCCCTTTGACTCCTTTGAGGTGCTTAAGAATTCCAATGTTCTTGTTTATGATGATGCAGATGCAAGTACGCTGATCGGTATTCCGTCAAGATATAGGGTTGAACTGGGGATATATTCCTTGAACAGCATTGTAACAGCGGAAAGGGATATGAAATACCTGTTCATTAAGAACAGTAATGTTCAGCTGCTGCCCATAATAGCGGTAATATTTACAATAATACAGACATTTCAGGATACTGCAGCAAGAATACTATTGAGTTGTATCCTGGTACCCCTTGCAATCTATGTTTCTCTTTCACAGGAAAGGCTTAAGGTGGATTCTGATTCTAAATAAAACTGAACATATTAAGATTTGCATATGTCAAGGTTTCTGAAATCATATCCCGAAGGGTTTTGATATACACGTAAGTCAAATTCAGGAATCACTGCAATAACATGGCTGAATATTTCCGATTGCACGGCTTCGTAATCAACCCATTTTGTTCCGTCCAAAAAAACATATATTTCTATAGGCAGACCGAATTCGGTCGGTTGAAGCTGCCTTACCATTTGGGCCATTTCTTTGTTGAGTTTGGGGTGATTCTTCAAATATCCCGCCAGGTAGGCCCTGAAAGCATCAATATTAGTCAGCTGCATCCCATTAATGTGCTCATTATTGTAACCGTTGATAAATTCTTGGAGGTGTGGAATTCTTATAAATCTCTCCAACATTTCTTCTGTGCAGAATTTTATACTGGTCAAGTCTATGTTGATATGCCTTTTTATTCTCCTGCCTCCGAATTCCTGCATTCCGGTCCAATTCTTGAATGAGTCTGATATCAATGCATAAGTAGGAATCATTGATATGCTTTTGTTCCAATTCTGGACCTTGACGGTGTGCAGGGTTATTTCTATTACATCCCCGTTTGCATCATATTTAGGCATTTCAATCCAATCACCAAGCTTAACCATATTATTTGCAGTAAGCTGGATGCCGGCTACAAATCCAAGTATGGAATCCTTAAAAATAAGTGAAATAATTGCCGTTGCAGCTCCGATACCGCTCAGCATAATCCAGGGAGAACGATTTATAAGAAAGCTGATTATTAATATGATTCCTATAATAATTGCAATGATCTCAATAACCTGAAGGAATCCTTTTATAGGTCTTGTTCTATCTTCCTGACTGCTTCTGTAAATATCATCCACGGCATTCAGGAGTTTATGTACAACGAATAAAACAACAATGACTATATAGGCAGAGGCAATCCGCTGAATCAAGTCCTGATATAAGGGGAAGACAGGTGCAAACCCGTAGATAATAAATCCGGGTATAATATTCACTACCTGATCAAAGAATTTATTCTTCATTAGAATGTCATCCCACTTTTGGGGGGATTTTGCAGCATATGCTTTTACTATTTTCAAAAAGAGTTTTTTTACAATCAAATTTATCACTATACTGAGGAGCACGATAGCGATTGCCGTGATCATATTTGACAAAAATAGAGAAAGCCCTTCGCCCATACCGTTATGTACCAGCCAATTCTTAATATAATCAATCATTTGCAACACCGGCCTTATAAATTTTGCTTTGGTATTGCAATAATTATATCATAATATTTAGCATTTCTGAAATTATGCAAGTACTGCTGAGGCAAACTGAATAATTTTATTTTTTAATATTATTATGTCACCTAAGACCCGTAAAAACTAAATACGCTAGAGAAAAAATGAGATATATTTAATTATTATGTAAATTTGAGCTAATTTAACAGTAAATAAGGAATAATAAAAATTGAATTTTCACATAATAAATGTGATAATATAGACAAAGGTCAAAGAAAGTCAAAGTCAAACTAAAGACCAAAAATTACCATATTATTCGGAGGTGTTTTGTATGTTCTTGGTACCATACGGCAGAAAAAACAGAGGCTTATCAGAAAGGCCCCATGATATTTTCAACATAGACAATTTTTTTGACGGTTTCTTCGGAGATTCCTTTATGCCCGCATTCTTCGCAGGTGATGCACAAATTAAGGTGGATATAAAGGAAAATGAAAAAGAATATATTGTTGAAGCAGATCTGCCCGGAGTAAAAAAGGAAGAGATCAATGTAGACCTTAATAATGACAGACTCACAATATCAGTAACAAGAAATGAAGAAACAAACATAGAAAAAGAAAACTATATCAGGAAAGAAAGAAGAAGCGGAAGCTACAGCAGAAGCTTCTATGTTGAAAATGTAATTGAAAATCAAATTTCTGCCAAGTTTGAAAATGGCGTATTATCAATGGTACTTCCCAAGAGGGAATCGGGAGTAAACAGAAATAAGAGAATAGAGATTCAATAATGCTGAGGTTGTACCGCAGTTAAAAGCTGCGGTACAACCATTTTTTGCAGGAAATCCTGAATATTGACAAATTAATAACTATTACAAATTAATCTTGATTTTATTTATCAAATAATTCATAATTGAACTAACATTCAAACACGGATGGAGGGATAATATGGATATCAGGATAACCGATAGGGCTAAAACGGAACTGTCTAAAATTGAATCCAAGAACTTTAGAATAGCATATGATAATGATTGCGGATGACTGTCCATGGCTTATAGTCTGGTTCAGGATGAACCAAAACCGGATGACATCATAGCCCGTGCAGAAGACAGAACCTTCTATGTGCAGAATGACATATCAGACGATATAGATTTTTTTGAAATAGACTTCCATAACGGATGGTTCCGCAAGGTATTTGTTGTTTTCCCAAATGGGGAAAGTTATTAGGCATTTTAGAGAGCAAGGCGAACTCATGAAACTGCCCTGATGTATTATACATCAGGGCTTTCTTTTAACCTAAAGACTGATTTCCTTGCTGCTTTCCCACAATCCGTGGATATTGCAGTAAGACAATGCATAAATGGTTCCGGATTTTTTAACTTTTATCCGGGTCAGTCCTGCCGGGTCGGTAAAGGTCTCCCCTTCTCCATGAGCCGAGAAGTTGAAATGAGCGATTTCTACAGGAAATTTCGAGCCTTCCGGCTGGAAAAACACCTTTATCCATACTATATGGTGCTCAAAGGTATTGGGATGGGGTATTGCATCACCGATTGTCACCTTTACTTCAAAGGGGGTATCCGGCGTTACCTTTTCAGGGCAGTGAATTACAGGAACATGTTTTTCACCTTTCCAGTCACCTGATTGAATTGTTTGGCTTAATAGACTCATAGTTATCACCCTCCCAAATTTATTACTATAATTATATATCATATTGAGTGAATAAATCCAGATGAATTAATAAAAACCTTTGTATGAATATGTAGAAAAATGGTGTCTGAACTTGCGATTGAAATAATGGAGGATACCGCTGCCGAATATAGAAATTACTAGATTATAGATCATGAGTTCAGGATGAAGGTTTCTTAATCAAATGAGTCTTAAGATAAATTTGGGGTGAATTGGATGAGGGAATCCGGCAGGGCTATTGAGAAATATCAGCCGCTTTGGGGATCATGGAAGGTGGGGGAGCTTATCGGGCAAGGGGTTGACTGCGAAATATACAGTGTGTTTAAAGAAGAATGGGGGAAACGGTATATTTCCACCGTCAAATTCATGAGTTTTTCCATAAGCAGGAATGATATTTCTGAGGCTCAGGCCATAGGCATCAGCAGGGAAGCAATGCCTGAATACTTTAAAAGCCTGTTGGTCAACGTACAGAATGAAATTGAGCTAATGTACAAGCTGAGAGGGAACAGCAATATTGTGACTTACGAAGACCATGGGATATATGAGAAGAAAGGAAATCCGGGGTGGGATGTTCTTATCAGGACGGAATATCTTCAGGCACTGCCCGATTTTCTTGTTGGAAGAAAACTTGGAAGGATTGATGTTGTAAGGCTGGGGATTGATATCTGCAAGGCGCTTGAAGCCTGTGTAAGGGAGAACATAATTCACAGGGACATTAAGGATTCAAACATATTTGTCTCACCCAAGGGAGAGTTCAAGTTGGGCAGCTTCAATATGGCAAAGGAGCTTTCAAGGGGCGGGAGGACTGTTTTGACTGCGCTCAATCCCTTATATATGGCGCCGGAGCTTTATAAAGAGCAGGCGTATGATTTTTCTGTTGACCTATACTCGCTGGGAATAGTTATGTACAAACTGCTTAACAAGGGGCGGCTGCCATTTCTGCCGCTGCCCCCGGAAGCTATTACCGTTGAAGATACCGAAAGGTCGGTATCCCGCAGGATGTCAGGGGAAAAACTGCCGCTGCCTGCCGATTCGGAAGAAAATCTTGGGAATATTATCCTCAAAGCCTGCAGCTATGACAAGAAGGACAGATATAAGTCACCGGCAGAATTCCGGCAAAAGCTCGAGCGTATACTTAAGGCAGAGGTTAAAACAATGGTGAGTAATACTGAGATTTCAAAAAAAAACGCGGAGGAAGCCGAAAGAACAGCGGTGGCGGAAATTGCCGCATCGATCAATAATGCATCAGGAAGGTCAAAGAGAAGGCTTTTTTCTGCTGCAGCCATGATCGCCGCAATGGTACTGGCATTTTTCTTCGGATACATAATGAATTATGATGCCTTACCGGCAACATCGGAGCCGGCTTACGAGGAAACTGCCGAGACAGCCGAAACAGCCGAAACAGCCGAGGCAATTCCGGCACCTGCGAAAACGGCGGTATTGACTCCTTTACCAACTGAAGAGCCAGTTAAAAAGGAAAACCGGATCAAGTCAACAAAAAAAAGAACTGAAGCTGAAAAGCTAAAGGAAAAAGCATTTGAATATTATGAAAAGCATGAATACGGAAAGGCAATTGAGGTTTTTTCGGAACTGATAAAATCGGATGCCTCTTACAGAGGTTCCGACCAATATTCTGATTCATTTGTGCAGCTTGCCAGGGAGCACAATCTGGCCGGAGTTAAGCAGTATAACGAAGGCAGGCTTGAGCAGGCAATAGAGGAATTTGACAATGCGCTGAACATGCTTGAAACTATGAAAGCAAATACCAGCAATTATGATATGGAACTTTACACCAGCCTTAAGGAGCTTTTTACGGGAAATAAGGACAGGATGCTTGAAAAGGCAGAAAAAATAGATATATGCTTCAAGCTGGCCAATGAATGCAATTTAGCCGGAGTGAAATATTATAATGAAGGTTCCTTTAAAAAGGCAAAGCTTGAATTTGAAAATGCAATAAAGCATCTTTCTGAAATAAGGCTGTTGGTCTCCAAATACTCCGACAACAGCTATGAGGGCCTAATGGAAATATATAAGGGAAATTTGAGCCGCACGGAAGAAAGACTATGAATCATCCCAAAAAATTTAGATTTAATCCAATAATAACATGTTGACACAGTTAATTTTCTTTTGTATAATGATAAAGTCGATTGAGTAACAGAACAGACAAAACGTGCGCCATTAGCTCAGCTGGTAGAGCAATTGACTCTTAATCAATGGGTCCCGGGTTCGAGTCCCTGATGGCGCACCATAAAAGAATGTAAACACTGCAACGGTTCGCAGTGTTTTTTTATTTCAAGCATTTGAATTTTAGTTGGTCAAGCTTAAATTATGTCAAATTAGTTTTTTATATACTGAAAGAATCCTGTAGGACAATATATATGATATAATATAATATGATAAGTGAAAGCCGATCAGGTCAAGTATTATTATAAATATGAGGCATGTATTTATGAGAATCATACCGGAAAATATTTATAAAGAGATGGAAAAGAATATTTATGAAGGCATAAGCCTCTCAAAGAGCGCAATAGTGCTCTTTTGGGCGTTTTTGTGTCTTTATTTTGCTTATATGAAGACAAGCTATTTATATACTGTTTTTTTCGGTATCTTATTTTATGCTTCTCTTCTGGCCTTGTGCCTTTTACTTTTCAAGGATATAAAAAGATACCTGAGCTTTCCGAAGGGAAATAAGATACTTCCCCGTTTTATCGGATACAAACCGGACATAATATTTATCTATCCGATTTTTTTGATGTCTCTTATTGGTGCAATAAATAATTTGCTGATTGCATCAGGAATTTTCCCCGAAGCCGTTCAGAAGATGAGTGTAGCGGTAAGTGACCCCGTTGAGCTTTTTGCCAAGATTGTGGCCTTGCCTTTGGTTACTTTCACAGAAGAACTGATCAATCTGTTTCTTGTTTCTTTAGCTTTTAATAAAATGAAATTTCTAGGTAATTTCAGGCTTATTATCAGTATACTATTGGCAGCTTTGACTTTCGGAATCCTGCATTCTATAGGCTGGGGGCTAAAAACTGCAATTCTCATTGGAATATCTTACATACCCGTGTTCTTCACCACATTATATACAGGTAACATCTGGATAAGTTTTCTGGCACATTTTTATAATAATTTTATTTCCTTATTTAAATCTTATTATGGCAATTTTCATTTTGTTATAGTGGCTGCAATTTGTCTCATACCTTTTGTTTGGGCAATAAAGGCCATAGTCAGGAAGAACGGCTGACATCGGGAAGTTCTTTTACAAAGCTGTAAAAATCCTCGTAATTTCCTTCATAAGTGCTGATAAATGCTTCTTCTGTCCTATGAATCATATTATCCTTTATCAGGAAGGTTTTAATTCCAAGCTTAAGAGCTATGAGATCCTCCTGAACATCATTTCCGACCATTAAGCACTGCTCCGGCCTCTTGCCTATTATATCCAGCACCTCCTTGTAGAATTCAGGCTGAGGCTTGCAGAAATGATTGTCTTCATAAGAAGTGATGTATTCAAAATCTTTCAGATCAAGCCCTGCCCATTCAATCCTTTGGTGAATCGCTTTGCGGGGAAACAACGGATTGGTTGCCACCACCAGCTTGTAGTTTTTCTTCTTGAGGATAGAAATGCTTTCAATTATTAATGATTGTCTTTCAGCAGCCTCCTTTGTTTTGAGGAAAAGAGTATCATAGAAGCTGTCGAATCGTTCCTTGTACCTGTTGATATCACCGTCAATCAGCTTTGAAAACCTATCCATGAAGACTTCTTCGTTAGTTTTGTATTCAGTGTTTCCAACCATCTCTAAAGTAGCAGTCCATATATATTTGGCAAGCAGCTGCGGATCTATCATATCCCTAAACATACATCCCATTTCATAGAAGTAGATCTTAGTGAACTTCTCCATATCCAGAGGCAATAGGGTCCCGTCCAAATCAAAAAGAATAGTATCTGTCATTGGTATTCTCCTTTTAATATTATCTGTGAAGCAATCTTTCAAGGTATAATATATATAATAATCATGGAAATGTAAATGCAAATGATGTGAAAGAAGGGCAAACAATATGCGACATTTATAGTCTCCTATAAATGTCGCATTCTTTAAAATGAGGGGGAGGAATAAAGAGTAATAGCACTTATTACTATCTATATTCCTATTATATTCAATAAGGATACATAAAGATATAGTCTGAAGCCAGTTGTTACAAAATGTTTACAACTATTGAATACTTTATGTTTACAAGGTATTAATATCTGTCTCCGCCTAATTCACCCAGCAGGCTTCCGAGCCCTCCAAGCATCTTACCGCTGCTCCTGTCCTCAGGCGAGGATTTTGTTGCATTTCTGAAAAGTGTTCTGGCAAGGGATGTGATGTTCATGCTTTGGATTATTACTTTTCCGTTTCCTGAAAGAGTGGCAAGGAAAAGGCCTTCACCGCCGAACAGGAGGTTCTTTGCAACCTGCCCTACACTTCCGCCTACCCATTCAATGTCATAGTCAATATTTTTATCAAAAGCAACCAAAGCACCGGTGTCTATCTGTATTTTTCCGCCGTAGTCCGCGGGGTTGAGTTCTATTAAATTACCGCAGGAGCCGATAAAAAGGGTTCCTACATCACTGAATTTTTCCAATATGAAGCCTTCACCGCCGAACATTCCGGCACCTATTTTTTTTGTAAGTGCGATATCAAAGTCTACAGTATTTTCTGCAGCCAGGAAGCCGTCTTTCTGAACATACAACACGCCGAAATCTTCAATATTTATTGCTTTGATCTCTCCCGGAATAGTCTGGGAGAAGGTTACCAACCCGCTCTCTCCATGGGTTACATTAAATACCTGAAAAGCTGCGGATTCTCCTGCAAGCTTTCTCTTGCCAACCTGAACAGCGGTATCCATGAACTTGCCCATGAAGCCTCCCCCGCTTTTTTCTTCGAATTGACCTTTTTTGTCACTGACATTGAAGGAAGTCTCAAACTTGACATTGTCTGTTTTCCACAGGAATTTTCCTGCCTCACTGTACATTGTCTGATTTGCGCCCAGTTCGACAACTACTTGCTGCATAGCATTGCCGACTATTTTGTAATTGAGCATACATGACCCACCTTTCATTTTAATAATACGGTATTTTAGTGTTTTAATCACTGTAATACAATATAAGCAATATATTTATATTGTATTATAAAACTTCCGGGATTTGAATATGAAATTGCTATATTTTAGCTATTATAGCAAAAATGAGGTATAATCAAAGCAATAATTATATATTTATCTAAAAGTCCGTGAAATTTTTCTCCTCAAAACGCACATGGAGTGATACATGAATTCTGATGGATTTATGATATAATCATCTATATAGATGCAGTGCAATATGTTTAGTGGGTAACACACGGATTGGAGGTTTTGGTCATGCAGGAAATGATAACTCTGACATTCCCCGATAATACCAAAAGAGAATATCCCAAGGGCATGAAGCTTCAGGAGCTTGCAAAAGACTTTCAGCAGTATTTCAGTTCAGATATAGTCGGAGCAATAGTAAATAATGAGCTGAAGGAATTGTGGGTTGAGCTGAGGCAGGACTGCAGCCTGCAATTCATAGACAGGACTACTGTGTATGGAAGCAGGTTTTACTCCAGAAGCTTGGCTTTTCTTTTTATTATTGCGGCAAAGGAAGTCTTTGAAGGCTGCAGGGTTACAGTAGAGCATTCCCTCGGTAAGGGCCTTTATTGCGAGGTTCATAAGGATAAACCCTTGACAGAGGAAGATATTTCAAGAATTGAAGAGAAAATGCGGGAGCTTCAGAAGATGGATATACCATTTGTGAAAAGGAAGATCACCAATGCCGAAGCTATGGAGCTTTTTACACGAACTCAGCAGTTTGATAAGGTAAACCTTATAAAGTACCGGAAGAAAGAGCAAATAAATATATACAGCTGCCACGGATATTATGATTATTTCTATGGCTATATGGTTCCTTCCACCGGATATCTCAAGATTTTCGAATTGAAATTCAACAAACCGGGACTTGTTCTTATATATCCGGAAAAGTCAGAGCCCAATAAGCTGCCTGAGTTTAAGGAGCAGAAAAAGCTCTTCAGCATATTCAGAGAGTTTGAAGAATGGGGAAAGATTCTGGAACTGGAGAATATCAGCCATCTGAATGATGCAATTGTGAGCGGCAGAATCAATGACGTGATACGAGTCGCAGAAGGGCTTCATGAAAAAAAGATAGCACAGATTGCGGATATGATTGCTGCTTCAAGAAATAAAAGGCTTGTACTTATTGCAGGCCCGTCATCCTCGGGTAAAACAACCTTTGCAGAGCGGCTGTCTGTTCAGCTTAGGGTAAACGGACTGAAGCCGGTAGCAATATCCATAGATGACTTTTTTAAGAACAGAGCGGATACCCCTATAGGTGAAGATGGTGACTATGATTTTGAAACTATAGATGCAATAGATATAGTGACCTTCAACGATGTCATAATGAGGCTTCTCAATGGTGAAGAAGTGGAAATGCCGGTATTTAACTTCCATACGGGAAACAGGGAATGGAAAGGCAAAAAATTAAAAATAGATAAAGAACAGGTTCTGGTGGTAGAGGGAATACACGGACTGAATGAAACGCTCACACAGTATATCCCGAAGGAGCAGAAATTCAAGATATATATAAGTGCCCTTACACATCTCAGCATAGATGACCATAACAGGATTCCGACATCCGATTTAAGACTCATAAGACGTATAGTAAGAGATTATCAGTTCAGATCCGCCGATGCGCTTTCCACAATTAAGCGGTGGGATTCAGTAAGAAGAGGTGAGGAAAAATACATTTATCCCTTCCAGGAAGAGGCGGATATTATGTTCAACACATCCCTGGTGTATGAGCTGGCTATGTTAAATCAGATTGCACTGCCGCTGCTTGAGAAGATTGACAATGGAGTACATGAGTATATAGAAGCCAAGAGAATTAAAAAGTTTTTACAATACTTCCTGGAAGCAGATGTCAATGCAATTCCTTCCAACTCAATATTGAGAGAATTCATTGGCGATAGTTGTTTTTTTAAATAAAACCGGTTGATAACCAAAAGCTGCATTAATTGCAGCTTTTTTTATTAATATTATTATTATTTTAGCAAAAAATATTAACGCAGAACTAAAAGAGAAGGCAGCTAATGATCGGCCAACTCAGATTTTTTATTGTATAGGAAAGTGCGCTTTCCTATACAATAAAAAATATGGAGGAATAACAGCCTATGAGAAGAAAAAATATCGTAATATTGGCCTTGGTATTGTGTTTTGCATTGATGTTTAGTGCCTGTGCTGCAAGAAGGCCTCTTCAGACGCCTGCACAGCCGGGACAGGATGTTGGAGGCCGAACCGGCAGATATACAGGAATAGGGCCCAGCACCACAAATCCCTATGACACCGGATATGGTGAATTTCCTTCATATTATGGCGGCTATGGCGGCTACGGCGGCTATAACAACGGCATGTATGGAGGATATGGAAATGACTACAGGAACATCGGAGGCGGAAATAATTCTCCTGGCTTTGGATTGAACAATACAAGGCTTAATACAACTCAAGCCGAGAGATTGGCAAGATCCTGCGAGACAGTGCCGGGTGTTGATAATGCAACTTGCGTCATATCGGGCAACACATGCTATATAGGCGTAAATACTGATGGTGATCTTACCGGCAGGAATATAGCCTACGGAAATGCAAACAACCTGTCAGCGGTAAAACAGCAGTGTGCCCAGAAAGTAAAAGCGGCTAATCCGCAGATTCAGACCGTATATGTCAGCACTGACACAAATTTCTTTGAAAGGCTGAAAAGAATCAGCGATGGTGCCGGAAATGGCAATATTGGAGATAACTTCAGAAATGAGCTTAATGAACTTGTAAGAGGGCTGACTCCGGAAAGACTGCAGTAATAGCAGGTTCAGCAGCGTTCCGCAACAATGCGGAACGTTGCTGTTTTATGGATAATTATATGCATCGGCAGGTGCATTTTTGTTATAATATTGATGAAAGTTAATTCACATATTTTATATTTTTGACTAAAATGATATCATCAGGAGGAGAAAGATTCGGGAGGTAGTACCTGTGGGATTTGAGAATTCTTTCAACGAATTTTTGTTTTCTGTTGTTTCATTTTTAATGTTTATTATTTTCGCCATAATTGTCATGGTTTTTGTAACATCATTTGTGAAAGGATTGGGACTATATTTCAGAAATAACAGCACTCCGGAGGAAACCATTCCGGCAAGGCTTGTGGCTAAGAGGATACATACCTGGGGCGGATATAACGGCATGAATAGCCGTGCCAGCTATTATGCGATCTTTGAGACTGAAAAGGGGGAACGGATGAAGTTTCCTGTAAGCAGCAATTTTTCCGGAATGTATGCGGAAGGTGATACGGGAATGCTGACACATAAGGGTACAAGATTTATAGGCTTTGAGAGAGAACGGTTTCATGGTTAAGCTGTATAAAATCGCAAGTGAGGTGTTTATATGAAGGCGAAAAGGCTGAAGGCCGGGGATACAATAGGCATAGTTGCTCCCGCAAGCCCATCAGACCCCGCAAAGGTAGAAAGGGCAATCAAGCACATATCTGATATGGGATATTCAGTTAAGGCAGGAAAGTCGGTTTACAGCAGCAGGGGGTATTTGTCAGGGACGGATGAATTGAGGGCTTCCGACATCAATGATATGTTTGCGGATGATGAGGTAAGAGCCATATTCTGCTTAAGGGGAGGTTACGGTTCACAGCGTATATTGGATTTGGTGGATTTCGAAGGGATTTGCAATAACCCGAAAATATTCATGGGTTATAGTGATATTACGGCCTTACTGAATGCAATTTATCAGAAGTGCGGGCTTATTACTTTTCATGGCCCTATGGGAGGAGATTTTGCAGGGGGGTTGGAAAAGCGTACAAAGAAAGCTATGAAAAACATTCTTGAAAGTACCGAGCCGGCAGGAGAACTGCCGAACCCTGTAACTCCCGAGGTTGTAGAAGAGGGAAAAGGATCGGGTAAATTGGCGGGGGGCAATCTTTCAATAGTTGCGGCTTCTCTGGGTACGCCTTACGAAGTGGACACCAGGAACAGGATACTGCTGCTGGAGGATGTGTTCGAGGAGCCCTATAGTGTAGACCGAATGCTGACACAGCTCAAGCTGGCCGGCAAGCTTGAGAGTGCCGCAGGAATTATACTGGGGGATTGGGGAAACTCAGAACCGGAGGAACCTGAGAAGAGCCTCAGCCTTGAAGAGGTTTTTGAAGACATTTTCAAGGGCATAGGCAAGCCTGTTCTGAAAGGCTTGAAAATAGGGCACTGCAAACCTAACTTCACAGTTCCCATAGGCGCAGAGGTATCAATTGATACCTTCAGTAAAACCGTGTGCATACTTGAGTCGGCAGTGGAATAACAGAAAAATTCAAAAAAAGTTGATTAAGGTAACAGTTATGTTATAATATAGAGGATTAAGCAACAATCAATATCTGCAAATGGATTATAGTGTTTTGTGTAGTTTATGACGAAAGTACACTAAAAGTACACTATTACATAATTAAGGAGGAAACAAATGAACTCAAAATTAGAGAAAGTTGAAAACAATGTTGCGACATTGGAAATATCAGTATCGGCTGAAAAGCTTGAAGAAGGGATAATGAAGTCATATCTGAAGAATGTCAAGAAATTCAATATAGCCGGTTTCAGAAAAGGAAAAGCACCAAGGAAAATAATAGAGAGGCATTATGGTGAAGCGGTATTTTATGAGGACGCCATAAATATCATATGTCCTGATGCATATGATGAAGCGGTCAAAGAACACAATCTGGAGCCTGTTGACCGCCCTGATATAGACATAATTGATATCGAAAGCGGCAAAGGCTTGATTTTCAAGGCTGTCGTTACTGTGAAGCCTGAAGTTGCATTAGGGCAGTATAAAGGAATAGAAGCAGAAAAAAAGGAGTATAATGTAACTGATGAGGAAGTAGATAAGGAAATCGAGATAATGAGGGATAAGAACGCCAGGCTCGTAGAAGTAAGCGACAGGCCGGTAAAGAATGGAGACATAATAATTATTGACTTTAAGGGCTTTGTTGATGATAAACAGTTTGAGGGCGGCACTTCAGAGAACTTTAATCTCGAAGTAGGCTCCGGACAGTTCATACCGGGTTTTGAAGATCAGCTGGTTGGTGCGGAGTTAGGCAAAGAAATAGATGTCAATGTCCAATTCCCTAAGGAATATAATAGCGAAGAGCTGGCAGGAAAGCCTGCATTATTCAAGGTTACGGTTAAGGAAATAAAAGAAAAACAGTTAGTTGAGCTTGATGACGAATTCGCCAAGGATGTAAGCGAATTTGACACTCTGGATGAGCTGAAGGCAGATATAAGGAAAAAGAAGGAAGAACAGTGCAAGAGACTGGAAAAACAACAGTATGAGGATGAAGTGATCAACAAGGTCGTTGAGAATGCGACTGTTGATATTCCCGAGGTAATGGTAGATGCACAAGTAAACATAATGCTGAGAGATTTTGATTATCAGCTGAGATATCAGGGCTTGAATCTTGAAGCATATCTTAAATATATGAATATGGATATTGATAAGCTTAAGGAATCATATAGAGATGTAGCAAAAAGCAGAGTGAAGAGCCAGCTGGTGCTGGAAAAAGTAGCAGAAGCTGAGGGAATTGCTGCTACAGAAGAAGATTTGAATGCCGAAATTGAGAAGACAGCAAAGCATTACAATCAGGATTTGGAAAAATTCAAGAAAACTTTGAAAGAAGACGAAATAACTTATATAAAGGATGGTATAGTCATCCAGAAGGCCATTGACTTCCTTGTCGATAACAGCGTGGCCAAATAGTTATTTTCATGGAAAGGGAGGATACCTATGAGTTTGGTACCGATAGTTGTAGAACAGACTAACAGAGGAGAACGTTCTTACGATATTTACTCAAGGCTTCTGAAGGACAGGATAGTTTTTCTGGGCGACGAAGTCAATGATGTTACAGCAAGTCTGGTGGTAGCGCAGCTCTTATTCCTGGAAGCTGACGATCCGGATAAAGATATCAATTTTTATATAAACAGCCCCGGAGGATCAATAACAGCAGGTTTTGCCATATATGATACAATGCAGTATATAAAGCCTGACGTCTCTACCATATGCGTAGGTTTGGCGGCAAGCATGGGTGCGTTTCTGCTGGCAGCCGGAGCAAAAGGAAAGAGATTTTGCCTTCCGAACAGTGAGGTTATGATTCACCAACCTTCCGGAGGAGCACAAGGTAAGGCCACCGACGTGGGAATATATGCAGAAAGGCTTATTAGGAGCCGCAGGAAATTGAATGAGATTCTCAGTGAGAAAACGGGACAGCCGATAGAAAAAATAGAAAGAGATGTTGAAAGGGATTATTTCATGACAGCGGCAGAAGCAAAGGAATATGGGCTTATTGATGGTATCCTTGTCAAGAGGAAGTAAAGTGAGGTGATATCATGGCTAAATTTGATGACAAGAAGCAGCTGAAATGTTCTTTCTGCGGGAAAAATCAAGAACAGGTCAGAAGATTAATAGCAGGGCCGGGTGTGTATATTTGTGACGAATGTATTGAGCTTTGCCAGGAAATCATTGACGAGGAATTCTATGAAGAATTGGATACCGAGCTGCAGGATGTTCCAAAGCCTGCACAGATCAAGGAGTTCCTTGACCAATATGTTATTGGCCAGGAGGAAGCCAAAAAAGCTTTGGCAGTTGCCGTATACAACCATTATAAAAGAATAAACTCAGATTATAAGATAGATGATGTAGAGCTTCAAAAGAGCAATATAGCACTTATAGGCCCCACAGGCTCGGGAAAGACATTGCTTGCTCAGACTCTGGCCAAGATGCTTAATGTACCTTTTGCCATAGCGGATGCAACTTCCCTGACTGAAGCCGGTTATGTGGGAGAAGATGTGGAAAACATACTTCTGAAGCTGATTCAGAATGCGGACTACGACATTGAAAGAGCACAAAAAGGTATAGTGTATATTGACGAGATCGACAAGATTGCAAGAAAGTCTGAGAATCCTTCAATAACAAGAGATGTTTCCGGTGAAGGTGTGCAGCAGGCTCTTCTCAAGATTCTTGAAGGCACGGTGGCAAGTGTTCCTCCCCAGGGTGGAAGGAAGCATCCTCATCAGGAGTTCATACAGATTGATACTACAAATATATTGTTCATATGCGGCGGAGCCTTTGACGGCCTTGAGAAGATAATAATGAACAGGACAGGCAAAAAATCAATGGGCTTTGTTGCAGATATACATTCCAGGAATCAGCAGGATATCGGAGAGATTCTGAAAAAGATAATGCCCGAGGATCTGTTGAAATTCGGCCTCATACCCGAATTTGTAGGAAGAATTCCGATAATAGTTACGTTAAATCCCCTGGATAAAAATGCATTGGTAAAGATACTTACCGAGCCTAAGAATGCTCTGGTTAAACAGTATCAGAAGCTTTTTGAACTTGACAATGTGGATCTGGAATTTGAAGAGGACGCCATTGAAGAGATTGCGCAAAAAGCTTTGGACAGGAAAACGGGAGCCAGGGGTCTAAGGGCTATATTTGAGGAGAATATGCTCAATGTTATGTTTGAAATTCCATCCAGGGATGATATAGATAAATGCATAGTTACCAAAGAAACTATATTGGAGCACAAGGAGCCCCAAATAGTATACCTTGAGCCTGGGACAAAGAAGGCTGTGAAAAAGCAGCCCAGAAAAGGCCAGAAAGCAAGAAAAGGTACGGCATAAATACAAGACCGGTTAGAGCAGCCGGTCTTTTAATTTGTAAATTTCGCTGCAGTTTTTTACAGCGGTATTGTTTAACCTGGCCGCTTCTGTCAGAATGCATGGTAATGAATACTTTCCTGCCTTCAATATAATAATACTATTGACACTCAAATATGAGGGAGGAAAATGTCATGTCACAATTGCTTATAGTTATCCAGCTTTTTTTTGCTGTTGTAATAGGGATGTACTTTTTGAACCTTCTGAGAGGCCAACAGGGAAATAAAGTTGCTATAGAAAAAGAATCGCGAAAAGAGATGGAAAAACTGCAGCATATGAGAGATATTCAGCTGACAAAACCGCTGTCTGAGATCACCCGGCCTTCTGATTTCAGGGAGATAATAGGCCAGGAGAACGGTATAAAGGCATTAAGGGCGGCAATATGCAGCCCAAATCCGCAGCATGTGATTATATATGGCCCTCCCGGGATAGGGAAAACGGCGGCTGCCAGACTGATACTGGAGGAGGCAAAAAAGACGCCGAACTGTCCCTTTCGCCAGGATGCAAAGTTTGTTGAGGTTGATGCCACGACGGTAAGATTTGATGAAAGAGGTATTGCAGATCCTCTTATAGGCTCGGTTCATGACCCCATATATCAGGGAGCAGGAGCAATGGGGGTTGCAGGAATTCCACAGCCTAAAGTCGGTGCAGTAACCAAAGCCCATGGAGGGATACTCTTTATAGATGAGATTGGAGAACTGCATCCTATACAAATGAATAAGCTGCTAAAAGTTCTGGAAGACCGGAAGGTATTCCTGGAGAGTGCGTATTATAGCTCGGAAGATGCTAATATTCCTTTCCATATACATGATATCTTCCAAAACGGGTTGCCGGCTGATTTCAGGCTTATCGGGGCTACCACAAGGGGCCCGGAGTCAATTCCGCCTGCACTGCGGTCAAGATGCCTCGAGATATATTTCAGAGCGCTGACCTCTGAGGAAATAGAGATAGTGACCTCCAATGCCCTTAGCAAGATCAGATTTGACTGTGAAGAAGGAGTTCCTGAGCTGATAGGGAAGTATGCGACAAACGGGAGGGAAGCTGTAAACATAATACAGACAGCAGTTGGAGTTAATATAAATGAGAAAAGGAATAAAGTTACTGTAAGTGATATAGAATGGGTGCTTAACAACGGACAGTACAGTCCGAGGCCGGAAAGGAAGATAAATGATGAACCGCAGATAGGCTATGTAAATGGATTGGCGGTATACGGGCCCAATATGGGTACCCTCATGGAAATAGAAGCAATTGCAGTAAGAGCCGGCCGGGGAACAGGACGGCTTCTGGTCACAGGAATAGTTGAAGAAGAGGAAATAGGCTCAAGAGACGGAAGAACCATTAAGAGAAAAAGTATGGCTAAGGCTTCCGCCGACAATGTAATCACTGCAATCAAAAAATATTTGGGCGTAGATCCGGGCGAATACGACATTCATTTGAATTTCCCCGGAGGCACGCCTGTGGACGGCCCTTCTGCCGGTATTACAATAGCGGTGGCGATATATTCTGCAATAACCAACAGCTACGTAGACAACCGGATTGCAATGACGGGAGAAATAACAATAAGGGGAAAAGTAAAGGGCGTAGGAGGTATTATTCCCAAGATTGAAGCTGCTGCCCAAGCAGGGGTAAAAAAGGTCATCATACCGAAGGAGAACTGGCAGGAGATATTCAGTACTTTTGATATTGAAGTCATACCGGTGGAAAGTATTGTAGAGGCTGTCAACATAGCTACCATGAGGCAGGCAGAAGTCAAGCACCTGAAAGCTCAGCCTGCCGAAGGAAATTTATTGGCGGCATCAAATATTGCTAAAGCCCCCTCAATACAGGCTATGAGCGATATAAAGCAGTAATGGAAAAAGGACAACTTGATTAAAAATATTGATAAAAAATTTTTGTAAAGATATAATAGATTAGACACATGGTATTACAGGAGTTGATAAAATGCGGAAAAGAAAAGAAGATATCAAGAGATTGCCGTTGCTGCCACTGAGAGGCTTAAGCATTTTTCCATATATGGTTTTGCACTTTGATGTGGGCAGGGAGAAATCAATAAGAGCATTGGAAGAGGCTATGATTAATGACCAGCTTATATTTCTTGTTACTCAGAAGGATGCTCATACTGATCTGCCCACAGTGGAAGATTTTTATGAAGTGGGCACCATATCAAAGATAAAGCAGCTTCTTAAGCTGCCGGGGGACACCATAAGGGTACTTGTTGAAGGAATCAACAGAGCGGAGATCAAGGATATAATTTCCGAGGATACTTATTTCCTTGTAGATGTGCTGGAGCATCAGGATATACAGATGTCGGGAGATTTGGAGCTGGAAGCATTAAGAAGAAGTGTCATGGAGGTTTTCGATGAATATATTAAGGCAAACCCCAAGGTCGCACCGGAAACACTTATCACAGTATCCGACATAGAAGATGCGTCCAGATTTGCAGATGTTATAGCCTCAAATCTCACTATTAAAATAGAAGAGAAGCAGGAAATATTATCCTTGTTTGATGTAAAGGAGAGAATGGAGAAAATATTTGAAATACTCTCCAGGGAGCTTGAAATACTTGAAATAGAGAGAAAGATAAACTCCAGGGTCAGAAAACAGATAGACAAGTCCCAGAAGGAATATTATCTGAGGGAGCAGCTTAAGGCTATTCAGCGGGAGCTGGGAGAAAAGGAAGGGCACGCAGAGGAAATTGAGCAATACTCTGAAAAGCTTTCAAAGCTTGATGTACCCGATGAGGTAAGGGAAAAGGTGGAAAAGGAGCTGGATAGGCTGTCCAAGATGTCCCAGGGCTCTCCCGAGGTAGGCGTGACAAGGACTTACCTGGATTGGATTTTTGATTTGCCTTGGAATACTTTGACTGAAGATAATCTTGATATAAAGAATGCAAGAAAGGTGCTTGACGAGGATCATTACGGACTTAAGAAGGTTAAGGAGAGAGTGCTTGAGTACATGGCTATAAGGCAGCTTTCCAACAATATGAAGGGGCCTATATTGTGTCTGGTCGGGCCTCCCGGAGTGGGCAAAACCTCCATAGCCAGATCCATTGCAAGGGCAATGGGGAGGAAGTTTGCCAGGATGTCTTTGGGCGGAGTCCGTGATGAAGCAGAGATAAGGGGACATCGAAGGACATATATCGGAGCTATTCCCGGCCGTATAATATACTCCATAAAGCAGGCAGGTTCAAGGAATCCTTTGTTCCTCTTCGATGAAATCGATAAACTGGCCAGTGACTTCAGGGGTGATCCGGCTTCTGCATTGCTTGAAGTACTTGATTCGGAACAGAATAAGGAATTCAGGGATCACTATCTTGAGCTGCCCTTTGATCTTTCAAAGGTCATGTTCCTAACCACTGCAAATTCGACAGATACCATACCTCCGGCACTATTGGACAGGATGGAGGTAATATATATTTCAGGGTATACGGAAGAGGAGAAGCTTCATATAGCTGCTGACTATCTGGTGCCTAAACAGATAAAAGAGCATTCATTAAAGGATGATAGTGTTTCTATTTCCGAAGCTGTCATAAGAGCAGTTATAAACGGTTATACAAGGGAAGCAGGGGTAAGGAACCTGGAGCGTGAGATTGCAAATATTATTAGAAAATGCGCTACTCAAATAGTGGAGAACAACAAAAAAAGAGTCAAAGTTACTCCCGGTAATCTGAAAAAGTATCTTGGGATTCAAAAATACAGGCATGATTTGATAAACCAGAAGAACGAGATAGGTGTAGTTACCGGTTTGGCCTGGACCTCCGTGGGCGGAGATACATTGTTCATTGAGGTCTCTGTAATGCCCGGCACAGGAAAGCTTGAGCTTACGGGACATCTTGGAGATGTAATGAAGGAATCTGCAAGAGCAGGCTTAAGCTACATTCGCTCCAGATGTGAGGAATTTGGTATCGATAAGGAATTTACGAAGAATACAGATATTCATATACATGTTCCGGAGGGTGCTACACCAAAGGATGGCCCTTCAGCAGGAATAACCATGACAACGGCCTTGGTATCAGCCCTTGCAAGAATTCCGGTGTATAGGGACGTAGCAATGACCGGAGAAGTTACTTTAAGGGGAAGGGTGCTGCCCATAGGCGGCCTGAAGGAGAAGGTGCTTGCTGCCAAGCGTGCAGGTATAAAGAAAGTTATTCTTCCTTATGAGAATGAAAAGGATATTGAGGAAATTCCGGATACCGTAAAGAAAAACATGACCTTTGTGCTTGTATCAGATATGGATGAGGTCCTGTCCCATGCATTGATAAGGAATGAGAAACATGATAATTAAGAAGTGTGAGTTTATAAAAAGCGCAGTTCTGCAAAACCAGTATCCAGAGCTTGATCTGCCGGAAATAGCTTTTTCCGGCAGATCTAATGTTGGAAAATCCTCGCTGATTAATTCGCTTCTTAACCGGAAGAAGCTTGTTAAGACAAGCTCAAGCCCAGGAAAGACCAGATTGATCAACTTCTTTCTGGTTAATGATGAGTTTGTTCTTGTTGATTTACCGGGCTATGGATATGCAGCCGTATCACAAAGCCAGAAGCAGGCATGGGGCAAGATGATAGAGGATTATCTGAGGTATAGGGAAAACCTGAAGAATGTTGTCCTGTTGGTGGATATACGCCATGAGCCCACAGCTGATGATAAGCTTATGTATGATTTTATTAAGTATTACAGAAAGTCTGTAACTGTTGTTGCGACAAAGCTGGATAAAATCACCAGGTCATCAGTGAACAAGAACTTGAATATAATTAAGCAAAAACTTGGTATTAACCAAAATGATATTCTGATTCCTTACTCCTCTGAGACCCATGCCGGGAGAGAGGAGCTCTGGGAGGCATTGCTGACCTGGAAGTAGGCTTATTTGATGGGGGGGGGGACACTATTGGAGGTATATGAGGCATTTATTATTATTCTAACTTTTCTGCTGCTTAATGTCCCGATTTTTATCTCGCTGTACGAATATGTATTCAAGGATCTGAGTTTGGCCGCAAAGCTTGCCGTAGGAGTGGCTTATTGGTCCGCAGCGTTTTTTATTCATGAACTGGCTCCTTTTATCGGGGTGCTTATTCTGCTCTCCAAAGTTCACAGGAAAGCAGAGGCTGAAATTGAAATAAGAGATATCAATATTTGGTCGGCAACAGCCGGTGATATTATTTTTGTTGCCGGCGCCACCCTGATCTTTAAAGTAATAATCAATCAGATAAATAAGTTATATGTGCACATTTTGAACATATATTTCAATATGGAAGCCAAACCTCAGGAAATAGTAGAAGAATTTGCACAAGGAGAGATGTACTACAAAGCGCTGCTTTTCATTCTGGTGGTAATATTGGCACCTTTTGTGGAGGAATATATCTTCAGATATTATATTTATGATAAGCTTTTACTGAAAAGTATGCCCCATGCGGCAGCTGCAATAATATCAACATTGCTTTTTACGCTGCTGCATTTCAATATATCCGGTATTCCCACCTTTTTAGGGTTGGGGCTTTACTGCACATTTATATATGAGAGAAAGGGCTTTTATGGTGCCGTAACTGCTCACCTGGTATCAAACCTTGCTACTGTGGTGCTATTAATTGTATAGGAAAGGATAAGTATTTATATGGAAATTGAGTTTCATAGAGTATTATTGGATGCATTGACGGAAGCTATAGTGAGAAAGTCGGTAGTGACCGTAAAGAATATGGAAAACGACAGCATAATAGTAGTTACGGCCACTGAAGATGAAATAATAATATCCTTGAGCAGGATTCCTTCCATGATGAATGATGTGGTATCAGCTGTGTCTGACTGCCTGGGCAGATGCCCTGACATGATATACAACAGGCCCAGTGTATTGAAGGATGATTTTGTTATATACTATATGGTTTGGCTCAATAGTAATGAAGGGGGAAGATCCTTTGTGGAGAAGGAGTTCGCTGCACCTCAGAACAGGATAACCTATTTGAGCCAAAAGGCTCTTAACTATCTGCAAAATATGAATTGATAATATATTTGAATAGAATTGAAATAATAAGACGAGGAGTCTTATTTTTTTAAATCCAAGTATTGCGGACAGATTTTAAGGACAATTGCAAACGGATGAGTTATTTTTGTATAAAATGAGAATAATGGAAATGCAGTATGAAATATTATTATCAGTAATATTTTATACTGCCTGGGGAAAGTGATATCATTGTATATGTGCAAATTATAGGACTCTTAACGCGGACGGAAGGAATGACATAAATGCTGAAGGACATAATAAATATTCTATTGTTGATATTTCAGATATTTTTCTTTTTAATAGGCATATATTACTTTATTACTTCGGTTTTCGGGCTGGCAGAGAAAATTCACGGCAAGGCTTCAAAAAATTATCTGCCGATAAAAAAGTTTGCTGTCTTTATTCCCGCTCATAATGAAGAGATAGTAATAGAAAACATAGTGGATAACCTGAAGCAGCTTGATTATCCCAAGGATTGCTACGATATTTATGTCATTGCGGATAATTGTACCGACAATACCGCAGCTGCTGCAAGGGCAGCAGGAGCAAATGTACTGGAAAGGAACGACAGTAAGAAGCGGGGCAAGGGATATGCTCTGCAGTGGGCATTTGAAAAGGTACTGTATGATGAAGGCAGCGACTATGACGGGGCGGTAATTTTTGATGCAGACAACCTGGTATCAATGAACTTTCTGAGAGAAATGAATAACAAGCTTTGCGACGGCCATAAGGTAATACAGGGGTACATAGACAGCAAGAATCCTAATGACACGTGGATTACAGCAAGCTATTCCATTGCATTCTGGTCCACCAACAGGCTGTTCCAATGCGCAAGGTCATTCCTTGGAATGAGCTGTGAAATAGGAGGCACAGGCTTCTGCGTGGATGTCGAAGTGCTGAAAAGGATAGGCTGGAATACCACCTGCCTTGCAGAAGACCTGGAGTTCACCATGAAGCTTATGCTTAATAATATCAAGGTGGGATGGGCTCATGAAGCAATAGTATATGATGAAAAGCCTTTGACCCTGGCTCAGTCCTGGAGGCAGAGGAGAAGATGGATGCAGGGCTTTGCCGATGTCTGTTCAAGATATTTTGTCAGGCTCTTCATAAAGGGTATGCGGGATAGGAATGCCGCATTAATTGATTGTGCGGTATATACGCTGCAGCCTTATGTACTGCTTGCAGGCGGCATTATGCTGCTTATCTCCCCTATAAATGCATATATTATGGACTACGATTTGTATATCTTATCATCAAGCATTGCTCCGGAATTCTTCAGGCTCTATGGCATAATACAATTAATACTGATACCTTTATGCTTATACTATGACAGGAAGCTGTCCTGGAAGCTGCTGCTGTTCTATCCGTTATACATATTGTATTGCTTTACCTGGATACCAATAGCCATTGAAGGAATAATAATGATGAAAAACAAAGAATGGAGCCATACTCTGCACACAAGAAAAGTTACAATACATGAATTGGAATAAGGCCTAAGGCCTTATTTACTTATGGTTCCAAATTCTGTATAATACGTATAGGGGATCAATATTTTGTTTGTGGGGGTAATTAAATGCTTAGAAAGCTAAAGCTGTTTTTTGTCAAACCAACGGAGCTGTTCAGGGATTACATCGAGAAGCCTGCCTGGGCATTGAAGCTGTTCGTTATAGCTCTTGTGATGGGTTTATATACCTATGGAACCAAGATTCTTGGCGAGGATCTGTTTATTGAAATGATGGAAGAAAAGGCAGCAGCTATGCCGCCTGAACAGGCTGAAGCAGTAAGGGCATCAATTCCTTTTATGAATTCGCCTATGATGAATCTTATTTCTGCAGCTGCCGGCGCAATATCAACAGTCGCCATCATTCTGCTGATTGCACTTGTATATAAGGCATTTATCAGAGCATTCAAGGGTGAGATAAAATACAAACAGGTTCTGGCAGTCTATACCCTGGCATATATGGCATCTGTTTTAGGTATGGTAGTAAAGTTCGCCTATATGTATTTTACGGGCAACCTTCTATACCTGGAATTAAGTCCGACATTTAAAGATATACTGCTTAACAACCTTGACCCATTTGTTATCTGGCAGTCAATACTTATGGTATTCGGCATATCTGCAGTATCAGGCATTCCTGAAAAGAAGAGCATCATTATAGTAGCAGTAATGTGGCTGGTAGCTCTGGCAATATCATTCGGTGCCGTGATGCTGGCTAATTAAACGTAACAATAAATCCTTCCGGTTAAGCTCAGGCTCTTCAATAACCTTTTCTAAAAGGCTGTTGAGGAGCTCCTTTATTTTCTTTCCGGGTTTGATACCCAACGCAATAAGGTCATCACCGTTTACGGCAAGAGATTTCAGGCTTGTACACTGTCCTTTTTCCTTGATATCCTTATATATTTCCCATATTTTTATGAATTTCCCGGTGCGTTCCTTAAGAAGCCCGGGGTTTTGAGCCTTTTTATCCGCCTCAATGACCTTAAGAAGGCTTTCAAACATACCCTCTCCAACTCTGGACATGGCTTTCCTGACTGATTTTGGTTCAGCCTTTATGTGCATATCATGGCATCGCACCAGCAGAAGTATTTTGTCCATGGACTTTTTGTCAAATCTCAGCCTCAGCATGGCTGTTCCGGAAAGCTTGATACTCAGCTGCTGGTGATTATAAAAATGATCTACTCCTTTGCTGTCTGTGGTTTTTGTGCCGGGCTTCCCTATATCATGCAGCAGCATAGCCCATCTAAGGATCCTGTCCTTTTCAATATTGGCTACTGAGCGCAGTGTATGCTCAGCTACATTATATGAATGGTAAGGATTGTTCTGATTGGTTAAAAAGCAGGGTTCAAACTCCGGCAGAGTATATTTTATCAGTTTTGTATCCATCAGCAGTGAAAAGCAAAGGGGGTTATCGGATAATAGTATTTTTGTAAGCTCATCTCTTATTCGCTCGGGGCTTATGCTTTCAATCAGACTGCCGTTTGTTTCAATAGCTTTCAATGTCCTCTCATCAACAGAAAATCCCAGTTGTGCGGAGAAGCGTACAGCCCTCAGCATACGAAGGGCATCTTCACTGAACCTTTGTTCAGGGTCTCCTACTGTCCTTATAATCCTTTTACCGATATCCGCTACACCGCCTAAGGGATCCACAATTCCGGTCTCAGGGCTGTAAGCAATGGCATTTATGGTGAAATCCCTTCTTGAAAGGTCTTCTTCAATGGAGGAAGTGAAGGTTACTGCCTTGGGTCTCCTGAAATCAGCGTATTCCCCGTCTATACGGTAAGTGGTAACCTCAAAGAGGCTTTTCTCAATTATTACTGTGACGGTGCCGTGTTTGATTCCCGTATCCGCAGTTTTTGGAAATAGCTCTTTTACCTCCCCGGGTAACGCATCAGTGGCAATATCCCAGTCTCCGGGAACCTTCCCAAGGATGCTGTCCCTTACGCAGCCTCCTACGATGAAAGCATGGTAATTGTGCTCATGCAGCTTATCCAGTATAAATTGAACCTTTTGGGGTATGGGGATTTCAATATCGTATTTCATATACCGTCCCTCCGTTATTATCCTCCAAGGGTCACATCCTGATCCTGATACCACTCAAGGGCTTTATACAGATGCACCGGTTTAAAATCCGGCCATAGGTCATCGACAATATAAAAATCAGCATACACTGATTGTATAGGCAGAAAACCACTGAGTCTGCATCTTCCGCCCCATCGGATAATCAGGTCCACTCTTGAAATGTCGGCAGAGGCAATATGCCCTGCATGGTTCAAATCCCAATTCCATCCATAATTGACCAGGAAGTTGATTTTAATAAGCCCCTGTCCGAACTTTACTCTTTTAGTATAAGGAAGAAGCTCCCGGGGAAACATGGGGGAGCTGGTATTCCCAACGACCAACAGCTCCGCATCCTTCCCTGTAAGATCCATTACAGCATCGACGCAGGCTTTTCTGAAAGCTTGTGTCTGTATGGAGGGCCTCTTGGTATTGTCTTCTGTAAAGCCATATAGGGTTAACTCTTTTATTCCAAGCTCAATACATAGCTTGTAAAGTTCAAAGCCCGGTTTTATTCCATAAAAGTATCCATCCTGCTTTTCATAGCCCTTCCCCAGGGCCCATCTCCTGTTTCCATCGGGAATAACTCCAATGTGCATCGGAAGCCTTTTAAAGCTGGGAACGCCCATAGCTTCACCTCGCAAATAAATTCCTATTGCTTTATTATTCCCGATATGTAAAGAATTAGCCTTGCATGCTTTATATAATTATAGCTTTTTTTGCAGCTGCAGTACAGCATAAACCTTTGGAGACATGGGGACGTTTCTCCTG
>JAKJBT010000076.1 GCA_022706865.1 Bacillota bacterium | reverse complement strand
TAATTGCGCGAAATGATTATTTAGCGCAATTGAAATATTCGACACGGAAGAGGCAAAATCCTCTTTTTCTGATAAATTTATTATTAAGTTCAATAAATTGCTAAAATATTGTTTGTCACTGTAACTTTTAATCATCTTTAACATTAAATGCCCAATAATTTTCTATTTCGAGATTTCTTATAATTTACCTTTCTTAATTAATCTATCTTTTTAATCAACTTATCGTTTTAATTAACTTATCTTGATTAACTTGCCTTTATTAACTTACCTTGATTAACTTATCGTGATTAAATTAAAAAAACTTTATCCGTATAATTCTGCAATTGGCCTTACGGATCCGGTTAAAGCCGTCCTGATACCGGCTGCGTATTCTATTGAATAAATTCACGAGGTCTAATTATATTAGGCCATCAAAAAAAATCGCTCTAAAGCGATTTAAACGCGTCGTTTTTTTGATGGTTTTTTGCAACATCAGCATTATCAATACTCTTGGGAGTTTTAAGCAAAAAATGTGAGAAAAATTATTGAATTATCTGTTAAGCTTACGAATCAGATTATAAATTCAATAAAATGTATCAAGTAAGTTTGATTTTTTTAAATATAATGCGATAAATCTTATATTTTAAAATTTATCGCGCCTGCATAAGTTACTGAAAAATATTATAGTATGTTTCATATGTTATTTTAATTTTATGGTTATTATGTGGATATGTCATGAATATATCATGGATGTATTAAGGATGTGCTAAGGATATATCATGGTTACTGCCCCAAATTCAGTCAATTAGAAAATGAAAATGATTATCAATTGCGATGCATTGAGTATTTAAAATCAATTGTATAATTAAACCTCCCCTTCTACCGGGGTATTCTATGGAGAGCACTGTTAAAAAATCTCCTCCAAGGGTTCTATATGGACAGTGGCCTTGCAGTTCATATTTGCTTCTATTATTCTTTCCACCTGCTCGGAAATATCATGAGCCATAACCAGGGACATATCATTATCTACCTGTACATGCAGGGATATTTCCTTATGGCAGCCATAACTGTGCACATTTACCTTATGGATGCTGTGTACTCCTGATACAGTCAATGCTATATTTTCAATATCATTGAGCTCTTCTTCTGCCGGTGTTTCCCCGATGATTTGTGAAACAGATTCTTTTGAAATACTATACCCTGTATAGATTATCAGCGCAGAGACAATAAGGCCGAATATGGCATCCACTTTATAATAACCAAATTCCGAAGCTATTATTGCAACAGCCACCAATATTGAGGCTATACTGTCGGTCCTATGGTGCCATGCATCTGCAATAAGGGTTGATGAAGAGGTTCTGTTGCCAAGGTCTATTGAGAATCTGGCCATCCATTCTTTGATTACGGCTCCAAGTATCATTATTAATGCTATAGTATAGCTCCCTTTGACCGGAGTGTTTGATATTAAACGTCCATAAGAAGATTTTGCAAATTCAAAACCGACAAGAAAAAGCATTGCAGAAATTACCAAGGTTGCAATCAGTTCAATTCTGCCATGCCCAAATGGATGCTTTTCATCTGCCGGTGAGCTTGACAGCTTGAATCCGAGAAGGACGACTATTGAGGTCAATACGTCTGCTGCAGTATGTGCAGCATCGGCAAGCAGGGAAATACTGTTAAGGAATAATCCAAGTACAACCTTGATGGCGGCCAGCAGCAGATTGCCGACAATACTGACATATGCCTCCAAGTAAGCATATTTGCGTCTTATTGCCGGATCTGTTGCTTTTTTCTCCGGCGTGGTGTTTTTAATAAATTTTATAATAAATAGATCGGTGATTCTGCTTATCAGATCATTCAATAGTTGCTTCCCCCAATTCATTTAATGAACCCACATCTATTAAAAAATCAATACTGCATTTAATAGAAAATTGTCGGTTCTATAAAACAAAAATACCTGCAAGACTGTTTTTATAGTCCCACAAGTATAATTTACCTGCTGCTAAATTCTAGCCCGGCTAAATTGAATTCAATCCGCCTGTTCTATTCAGGTATTTATTTCTCTGATATTATAATATTACATTTATTAGCAGTTGTCAATCGCAAATGAAAATAAAGTACATAGTAATTTCAAATATTTATGAGTGAAATGATTTATCAATTGAGAATGATAGTACTTAATGACTAGACATTTGATGTCGCTGACATATCCTTTGGAGCACCGGAGTTTCAAGTGTATTTATTCATCAATACTGTATTGATGAATATTCATATACTGCTTGTTCAGCTTTATAATTGTTGAAACCAGCTGTTTTTCCAGCTTATCCAGACTTGCGATGCTGCTGTCCAGAGCAGCCTTGGTTATAATGCCCATAGCATGCTTTGTCTTGTTTTCCTTTACGGTAAGCTTCATATCATCAAGGTCTTCCTTTTGTTCCATATAGCTTTCATAAAGGTCCTCAAGGCTGTCATACTGGTCTCTAAGGGACTCCTCCAAAGCCTCAAGCTTCTCATTCCAGCTGTACTCCGCATCTTCAAAATTTTTCTGCGCATCTAAGAGCATGTTTTCAAACTCTTCCCTGACATTTGAGGAACCTCTTTTCAGTTCATCATAGTAATCATCATATTTTTCTTCAGTCAGCGCCAGTTCGTATTCGGCCAGCTTATACTGTTCCCGGGCAGAAAAATAGCTTAGATTATTTTTAAGATTGTCTTCCTTTATTTTTTCAAGATCAATGCTTTTTATATCAGGGATACTAAGTGTGGTATCCAACTTGACCTTTGACATATCCAATTCTTCACCTATGCTCTTGCAAAGCTTTGATATGCAGCTTTCAAGCTCAAGGGCTGCCTTATTATACGCTGCCTCTGAGTTTCTGCATGCCTCCTCTGCTTGTGTAAGGGAGTTCTTGGAGATAATATTCAATATATATTTGAATTCAGCCTTTTTCTGATCCTCCCTCTTCAGCTCCAAATCCTTCAGTGCAATAGCGAGTGAATTCTGTGCTTCTATTACTGCATAGAACGCGTTTGCAGTATCGGAGTCTGATGATCTTTTCATATCCGCCTTTGTCAAAATCGCTTTGCGGATATTGGAATATGCGTTTTCAAGCTGAATTTTCCCGGAGATGCGTGCTGCTTCTTTTTGTGCTATATTGCTTCCTCTTCTGGAGCCTTTTGAGTTATCTTCGCTCAGTTCTGCATACTTGTCTTTTGCATCCTGAATATACTTATCCTGATAGTGATAATGAATGTCATTTTTAAGCGCCAGTGCTTTGGCTTCCTCCAGGGTTAACAGCCCGTCCTCCGTTGCATCGGCGAAAGCCGTTATGAAGTTTAACAATAATGTAATGCAAAGTATGACAGATAATATCGGAAATTTTCTTCTCATCTTTCTCCTCCTGTTATTCCGATCTTAAAGCTTCTATAGGATTGAGGCTGGCTGCTTTATATGCGGGAAACAATCCGAAGGCAACGCCTACTCCCAGGGAAATCCCGAAGGAAATCAGGATCCATGGTATCGAATACACTTCCGGCACAAGATCGAATCCGCCGATGATAAAATGTATTATGGATATCCCTATGGCAACACCCAGGACTCCGCCGAATCCGGTAAGAATTATCGCTTCAATCAGGAATTGAACAAGTATGTTTTTTCTTTTTGCACCTATAGCCTTTCGTATGCCTATCTCCCTTGTTCTCTCCGTTACAGATACAAGCATTATATTCATTATGCCTATACCGCCTACTATAAGTGAGATAGCGGCAATCCCCGCCAGTACTGCTGTCATGGTTCCTGTCATGCTGTCAAGGTTCTCCAGCATCTCTGCCTGGTTGAAGACCCTGAAAGCATCAGAATTCTTGTAGGTTTTTGAAAGGAATTCCTCCAGTTTTGCCATTGCAATTTCCACTGTGCCCGGGCTGGTTGCCTGGATTGAAAAATTCCTGATGGCCCCTGACCTGAACAGCCTCTGTGCCACTGTGACCGGTATTATAACGATGTCGTCAGCTCCCTGATCCTGTCCTCCGTCCTTCTCTTCCAATACGCCAACAACAGTGAACAGCTGTCCGTTTATTTTTATTTTTTCCCCAAGAGGGTTTGTTCCTTCAAATATGTCATTGACTACTGCAGTTCCTATTACAGCAACCTTCTGCATGATATCAAGGTCACTATGAATGAGGAACCGCCCCTGCTGCGCATGAACACTTCTAATTGTCTGATAGTCGGGACTTGTTCCAAGAACGCTTGTATTTCTGGTATTTGTGCCGTATTTCACCGTAGCTGAAGAGTTGGACTGGGGTGCCACTGCTGCGATATAATCACTGTTTTCTTCCGAGAACTCTTTTATCTGGCTGTATGTGACATTTCTGTTGCTGTTTCTTCCCATTATACTTACTTGTATCAGATTGGTTCCCATACTGGATATGGTGTCAGTTATGCTTTTGGTGCTGCCCTGGGCAAAGCCTACTGCCGCGATAACAGAGGACACGCCGATTATTACGCCCAGCATGGTGAGGAAAGATCGGACCTTGTTGCTTTTGATGCTCTTTACAGCCATTTTGTATGCCTGAATAAAACTCATCCCTATCCCACCATCCTGTCATCGTTTATTTTCCCGTCCTGGATCCGGACAATTCTCTCAGCCATCATTGCAATATCATTGTCATGGGTTATTAATACAATCGTGCTTCCTTTTTTATGCAGCTCTTTAAGCATATTCATTATGTCTTTGCCTGATTTTGAATCCAGATTTCCTGTTGGCTCGTCTGCCAAAATAATTTGAGGATTGCCGACCAGTGCCCTTGCTATTGCGACACGCTGCTGCTGTCCCCCGGAAAGTTCCGAAGGTCTGTGATGTATACGATCTTCGAGGCCTACCAGCTTCAATGCCTCCACCGACCTTTCATACCGTTCTTTTGTAGGTATCCCTTGATATATCAAGGGAAGCTCAACATTTTCCAAGGCATTAAGCTTTTGTATGAGATTAAAACCTTGAAAAACAAAGCCTATCTTATGATTCCGTATGAATGCAAGCTGGTCATCGGTAAGACCGCTTACTTCCATTCCGTCCAGGCTGTATTCTCCGGAGGTAGGCACATCAAGGCAGCCGATCATATTCATCAGAGTGGATTTTCCTGACCCTGAAGGCCCTACTATCGAAACAAATTCGTGCTGTTTAATGCTCAGGCTTATATTATCCAATGCCGTTACCGCTACATTTCCGATCTGATAGATTTTACTCATATTGCGAATTTCTATCATCGCTGCTCCTCCTAATTTCTTCTGATTCTGACATTCCCGCCTCCTGAAGGAGGTCCGCCTGCAGGAGGACCGCTCATGAACATCACTTCTTGTCCTCTGCGATTATTGCTGTTGAAGCTTTGGGAGGTTACGATTACTGCTTCCCCTTCTTTCAATCCGCTGACTATTTCTATATATTCCGCAGTGCTTATTCCAGTCTTGACCTCTCTCATTTCAATTTTTTGCTCAATGTTCTGCTTTGTGTTTTCTTTAACTTCTGTGCTGTTCACGTCTGAATTCCGGTTCCTGAAAGCTTTACCTGCTGCGCCTGCCCCGGGTACTACACTTACATAGCTCTTGCCGTTTCTCTTTTGTATAGCATCAACCGGTACATATAGAACGTCTTTTTTTTCATTCACAATAATTTCCCCGTTTGCACTCATGCTGCCCTTCAATGCTTCATTTTTCTCTATTTTAATTGTTACCGGATAGATTGATACTCCGTTTGACGAACTGCCCTCTACTGCAACTTTTGATACGATTCCCTTGAGAGGAGCAGCACTGGTCTCGGGAAGAGCATCGATTGTGACCTTGACATTCTGCCCCTCCTTGATCTTGGCTATGTCAAGCTCGTCAACATCTATGCTGAACTCCATAATGTCATAGTTAGCAACACTTCCCAGAGTATCCCCCTGTTTAATGCTGTTGCCCTGCTTAATATCATTCAGGGTCAAGGTTCCGTCAAAGGGTGCGTATATCTTATGGTCCAGAAGCTTTTCTTCCGCTGTCTGCAGCTGTGTATTCAAATCCTCAAGTTTCAGGTCATTTGTTTTGATAGCAAGCTCCAGGTCTTCATTTTCAAGCTCTGCCAGGATATCACCCTTCTTGACGTTCTGGCCGTTTTCTATGTACAGCTTGCTTACGGTTCCTCCCGAAGGGGCCCTTACAGTCATGCTTTTCAAGTAACTCAGCGTATTGCTTCCGCTGCTGGATACCTCGGTTCCGTCTATGTTTATGGAGGCATTTGCAACCATTCCTTCTGACAGGGAGCCGTTGTTTTCAATTATAATGCCGACATTATATGATTCGGCACCGCTGCCTGTTGTGTAACCGGGGGTACTGATGTTTGAAATGGTTCCCTCCACCCTGTGCAGCTCATCCCGTTCGGTATCAAAAGCATTAACTGTAACTTTCTGTCCTATGGAAAGCTTGTTTCTGTATGTATTGATAAACGGAACCAACAATTTTAATTTTGACTTGTCTGTAATGTTTAATAAAGTACCGTTATTTGATATGTTATCTCCTTCTTTTGCCTGAAGGTCAAGTATCTCACCGTCAATAGGAGCTGTAACCTTACCGGCTTCAAGATCCGATATATTGCTGTTTCGGGTAAGCTCTGCCTGTGCAATGCTGTTTTTTATCTGTTTTATCTGCAGCTGGGTATCCTTGTCATCTATTTCAAATATCAAATCTCCTGCCTTTACTTTGTCTCCGTCCCGGAAATATATATTTGTGAGAGTCCCGCTGACATTGGAAGTCAAGGTAAACTTTTCAGAGGAACTGATTGGCCCCGATCCTGTGACAACAACACTGAGGTCCCCCTTTCTTGCTATGGCTGTTGCTTGCTGCATGACCGGATTCTTAGAGTTTTTTGATTTAAAATAATTAATTCCTATTGCTGCTGCAGCAATAAGAAATATCGCAGCAATGATTATTATCTTCTTCCGGGTTAATTTAAACGCATGCCTGCTGCCGATGGCTGTACCAAGATTCATTGACCCTACCTCCTGTATTTCTGCTTGTTTTTACTATATTATATTCTATATCTTCTTATATCTAAAATCTCCGCAAAATTGTGGCAGAATCATAGTATAAAAATGCGCCTTAGATATTGGCTTATATCAAAATAAATAATTTAAGGGCTTCATTTGTGAAGCCCTTAAAATCTATTCCCTATTGCTTTTTCAGTGAATCCATGGCGGCTCTCACTGCTTCGCATATTGCGTCTGCCTGTGACTGAGTTATTGTACCTGCCGTTACCAGCTCATCGATACGATTACTGCGGGGGTCCTTCATGCCTCTAAACGATCTGTTAGGATTGGGTTCCGCTATTTTCCGTATTGCGTCCGCTTGCGCCTGGGTTATGGTGCCGGCTGTTACAAGGCCGTCCAATTGATCTTTTTTGATGATAAGAATCTCACTGTTTAAATTGCCTTTTTTGGGTATCTCTACTCTCTTACCGGGACTATATGCTTTTATTGCTTCATCTGCCTGCTCCTGTGTGATCGTACCTTCGGTTACAAGACTGCCAATGGCAGATTTAATTGTTTCAGACATTTTCGAGAAATCCATACGAGCCGGTTTATTTCCATTGAAAGCCTTCCGGCTGCCGGTCTGATCTGCTGCGAAAGCTGTTGTTGCAATGGAAACTGCAAATATTACCGCCAGAATAATTACTGTCAGCTTCTTATTGATGATCTTCTCAAGCATACCGCATTACTCCTTTTCTATATGTACTTAGATTTTTATAATTCGGAACGTTCTTTAACCACACCTATATTCTATACATATAAATTTATAAAATCTCCGCAAAACTGTGGCAAAATCTAGGCAACAGTTTTTTTTGAATGTAATTAAGCGTATTTCATGATAAAATTTAGCTGAGGAGTGTTTAGAATATGGATAAAAAGCTGATATACATAGCTGATGATGAGGTTAATATCTGTAATATAATAAAATCCTTTCTTATAAAGGAAGGTTTTGAGGCCGAAACATTCAACGACGGGCAATCCATACTTGACGCTTTT
>JAKJBT010000075.1 GCA_022706865.1 Bacillota bacterium | reverse complement strand
CCGGCTCGGGCAAATACAGGCTGCAATATGCCTTGGAAACACAGGCTCGTCACAAAAGCCAGCAATACCAAGGCTGCGATTCTTGATAATCTTTTTTTCTTCAATGTTCCCCTCACCACCTTTTCTTATAAGATTGGCAGTTATATTATTAAATAAGGCAGCATCCGTACTGCCAAAAAGGCAGTACGGATAGCTGAATGTCTTATTCCTTTACTACTCTCTTGCCAGCGAGAAGTATTGATATGGGATTGTCAGCACAGAACCATCCCCCTGTGTACCACTCAGTTCAACCTCAAATCCATCCCAATCTGATGGGAAAGCACTTCTCCTGATTCTCACTATGTCGTCGCCCCAATCTACCGATACATCGTCTGGATCTATACCATCTGCTGTAATTACCTGCTCGAATGGGAATATTAATATCCGCAATTCCTGTATTTCTGTCGTTGTATCACCGGTTTCGTGCTTTATCCTTATTTCATAATACTCACCAAGAAGCGTGTCATTGGGTGTCCAATCCCAATCAAAATTTACATAATTATTTGTATTGTATCCTTCTACACTGAATCTGTCGTTGCCGCCCAAGTCATAACGTGTTCCCAAAGGCGGCTCTCCTGGTACAGGCATCTCTTCCTGAGCTGCGAATATGTTGAGATCGCATTTCATGCTCAAGCCCTGATATGCATTGCCTGTTGAAGCCGGAAGCTCAGCTTCTATCGTGAGTGTCCTTTCCTCTCCGGGCTGTATACCGTATATTGGATCGAAGAATCCTCCGTTCTCCTCTACCATCTGGCTGAGCTTGCCATAATAGACCTGCTCGCCTCCTATGAATATCTTAAGCTTCAATACTTCGTTTAGTATCATGTCATCTATGTTGTTTTCGCTGTTATTGTCTACTATACCTGAAGCAGTCATCCTATATAGGTAGAATGGGAGTGAACCGACATTTTTAAGTTCGGTTTCCAACACCTTTACAGGTGGCTCACCAGGCTCCATAGCCTTGAATTCCAGTGTTGCGAATTTTTCATATACATCCTCGCCGTCAACTTCCGATCCAAGTATCAAGGTTCCCGCTTGGAATACGTTTCCGGAGCTTGTTGCCGAACTGGTAAACCAGGCCATTGTGCCTGCACCTGCAGCAGCACAGATAAGCACCACTGCCATTGCTACGGCTAATAATCTTTTATTCATATCCTATCCCTCCGCATATTTCTTTAAGTTTATTCTATTCGCCTGCTTCATTCCAGCCGGGATTGTCAACCTGAGTTGCTTCAAAAACAAAGGTGAAGCTTGCAATTTCATTCTGATAATCATTGTCTGCTTCTTCAGGCAGCCTGAACTGAAGATTCAGTTCCCCCGTCTGGCCGGCTTCTATTTCTCCAATATAAACTGTTCCAACCTGATTTATGTCAACAAAATCATTGTTATTGATTTTTACCTGGAGGGGGGTAGGACCGTCATAAAGCAGTTCCCCAACTTCCCCTTGAACTGTCATCCTGTATTTGAGAGCTAATGTACCTTCATTCTTAATATCATAAGTCTTCACACCAGAGTTCCATGAAGGATATATATTTTTGAACTCTGTTTCTGCAATTAATGGGCTTTCAACACCTATTGCCAATGTTCCCGTTTCAAAGAGGTTGTTACTGCTGGTTGCTGTGCTGGTAAACCACGCGTAGGATCCAAGTCCTAAGCTGAATGCCAATGCACCTATCAAAACCAAACTGATTACTAACTTCTTGTTCATTCCACTTTGCCTCCTAAACATTTTTCTTCATTAAAATCCTTTTTTCTGTTATAATAGTACCAAGAGTAATTTTTTTGTTTCTTTTTCGGAATGCCCCGTCAAGGTATTCCTTTTTTATTTCTGATTTTCATATCCCACCCCTTTCTTTTGCTTCCATCATTTCTTCAAATAAGTTCAGCTGCAGATACTGTATAAGTTTAATCTATATTCACACTGTCCTCGGACTTTAAATTCTCCTGCTTTTCATTTTTCCCCCCGGACAGTATGCCTTTCATTAATTCACCTATGAGCATCATCGCAACAGGAATTACTATAAAAATCATCAACCCAATCGGGCTCCTGATAAACCTTGCAACATATCCCCCATATGGGACCCTCAGTATCACCTTGCCTATAAGCTGATCTTCCGTTACCGGCCTGCTGTCATCCGTGTTATTGGCATCTCCTCTGGTCTCAAAAAGTAAATTGCCATCTTTAGCTATAATCTCTGTTACCCTATGGGTGACTATAGAACTTCCAAGCCTGTAGGTCAGTACATCTCCGACCTTAACCTCATCTGCATCTATTGCCTTGTCAATTATCATGTCCCCCGGCTCCAGGTAAGGCCTCATACTGCCTGTCAATACCGACATCGCACTGTAGCCAAACACTGAAGGCGGCTTGTTCGGATTCTTCCGGTATTGTATTAATGAAAACAATGACATTGAGACAATAAGGATTATGATTACAGTAAATACATTTCCAATAACCTTCATGACTTTTCCAGCCATACGGCTACCCCCTTTTCCCTTGCAGACAACGCCCAATCAGTATATATTATTTTCCATTTTGATTCACAATATACATTTGTATCCAGAACTGCATAATTTTTATTATTAATGGAGATATGCGGCTATGAAATAACAAAACCCAATCTTAAAATAAGATTGGGTCGGTTGCATCGCTAACTCCACACGCTCCAGATGCCCAGTTAAAGAGCGCAGTTCATCGTTCCCCATGTGTACACGCTTTTCAAATTAGATTATAATTTAGTTAGTATAAAAAGGTTGTAGAACCATGTATGTCCAAAAGAAAACTTTTATACATTTATATTGGTATTATTTCCTTTTTTAATCTATATATACAAATTTTTCAAAATAAAAAGGACAGCTTCGAACTGTCCTTCTGTTGTGTCCTATTTAAATTCAAATGCTACATAGCTTTCGTCATTATTCTCAAAATCGAAATAATCTTCTCCGGTGGTTGCCCCCAAGGTTGTGTCTATTCTGATCCAGCTGCCCGATTCCTCAATGTATATCTCATTCCATGCATGTAAGCCCTTCAATGGACCCTTATTCAAATCCCCTTCCGCGACCTTTGCCCGGAGCCCCAGGGAACGGCTTAGTGCCGCTGCGAGAGTTGCGTAGTCGTAGCAGACTCCCCTTCTTGTTTTTATTGTATTTAAAGCTCCGTACTTATTGTCGTACTGGCCTCTTTTATGCATTTCGAGCTTATTATAGTCAAATCTTATGTTGTCAGTCACCCAATCATATATTGCCCTTGCCTTTTCAAGATCACTGCTGCAGGCCTTGGTTATTTCCCTTGCAGTGTCAATTATTACGGCATCATTGCTTTCTATGTGCTTTGCCGGAATCAGGTATTCATCCGATTCTTCAGTGTTTTCTAAGGTAAATCCCGGCCCATAGCTGTATTTCCTGTCATATTCGTGGACCATTACTTTTATGGTATACTTCCCTTTTTTGTCGAACCAGATTTCCTCATCAAATTCCCCGTTATTCAGCTTTACATCATACCATACCTGCTTGTCCCCGCCGGATACCAGCAGTTTTATCTTATTGTTATCAGTGCTGCCGCTGATCCTGATATATCCCTCCACCCGGCTTTTCCCGGGCTTGTCCAGCTTAACGCCGTTCTTGATATAGCTTGTACTATATGCAAATACAGGTATGATACTTAAATTTACAATAATAGATATCGCCATCAATATACTGACAAAGCATTTTTTCATAAAAATACCCCCTTTGGGAGCCCGGCCGTCATAGCATTTCTGCCTTAGATCCGTTGGCTTTGCGTCCCCGGCTTTCGCCGGGTTTGCCTTTTCATTGGGTTGCCTTACCAATATTATAAGCTTGTCCCATATCTGTTTCAACAGATTTGCAAGCATTTTCAGCAACTTTCGCTCGTGCTTTTTCGACACTCCTAAAAATGCACACGAATCAGCCAGAACTTGATCTTGCCGTTGCTCCAGCCCAGGTCCCAGGGCACTCTGTTTCTGTCGGTATTATGGCAGGTCACCAGGGCGTATCCCTTTGAGTCAGCGCCTGTAACTACTGATATATGCGTGATATCTCCCTTTTTCTCATACGCAATGAAGTCCCCGGGCAGCAGCTTGTAGGATGCCTTATACACCTTTTCATAATTGCCGTAGGCAATGAGCGAAGCCCTGCCGCTGTACAGCATATAGATCTTGAAGCCGTCTGCATTTACCCATGCCCGGGTAGCACCTTTACTGTTGTAATTCCATGAGTGGGTCTTTCTGAACTTTCCCCCCTCATGCAGTATTTGTGACGCGAAATTTGCGCAGTCTCCTCCCTGGGAGTTGTAGTTCCTGTATTTCTTGTTGTACTTGTAGCCATACTTTTCTTCGCTTGCAGCGCCGCAGTATTTATCTGCATACGTCACTGCATTTTTTCTCCTGTCGCCTATATTGGAAAGATCCCTTGCCGCATGAGTGCTTATATACTGATGTACTGAATCAACATCAATCTTTCCTAAATTCAAAGAATCCTCAAAAGGGTCCTTGTACCACTCCCTTGTTATTATCCATACCTCATCCTTGTATAAAAGGTCTAGCACATGGTAGGTTCCTATCCTGAAGCTGTTTACAACGCCGGGCTCATTCTCATATATATACTTGTACTCCGTTGAACACATCAGATTAATTGTGTACTTTTCGCCCTTGGGCTTGATGCTTCTTACCTTCACCGTCGGTATGATTTCGGTGAATTTCACCCCCTGCTTCTTCTCCCAGTTGTGGATGTACTTGACCTTGGTCAGCTCATGCTGATGCGCCCATGTGCCGTACTTGGTGCTTGTGTCATATAGGGATTGAATCAGCTTAAGGTCTCCGTTTATTATCGCATTATTCCTGTTGCGGAATATCTGATGTATGGAATCAGTCATGTCCTCTGTTTCATTTAATCCCGAAAAAACCTTCCTTACCACTGCAGGCTTCTCCAGGCATACGAACAGCAGCATCACCAATAACATTAGCCCTGTTACTGCTTTCGTCAACTTGTCTGCCATAATTTCTTTCATAGAACTACCCCTTATATCAATCTGCCCTGCATATATAGCGTTTATATAAATATACTTACGCTTTAACGGATTTATAACAAGATTTCAATGAGGGGACGGAAACAAAAAGGTTGCTGTAAAATGTGTTTTACAGCAACCTCTGTATTATTCTTTTGGCTTATTTGTTTATTGCCACTGCGCAGACCTTGAACTCCGGAATCTTGCTCTTGGGATCAAGGACTGAGTTTGTCAATGTATTTGCAGCTGCTTCAGCAAAGTGGAAAGGTACGAATACGACATTTCCTTTTACTCTGCTGCTTAATTTTGCTTTTAGTTTGATACTGCCTCTGCGTGAAGACACCTGTATCATTTCGCCATCGCTGACTCCAAGCTTTTCTGCTGTTGTCGGGCTTATTTCCACATATGCTCCCGGAACCTTTTCATTCAGGCCCTTAACTTTTCTGGACATTGTGCCTGTATGATAATGATAAAGCACACGGCCTGTCGTAAGCACAAACGGATATTCTTCATCAGGCTGCTCTTCCGCACCCTTGTGTTCGATACCGCTGAACAGGCCCTTTCCTCTTGAGAAGGTGCCCTTGTGCAGATACTTGGTACCGGGATGGTCCTTCGTCGGGCACGGCCACTGTATTCCTGCTTCCTCCAGCCTGTCATAGTCTATTCCTGCATAGGAAGGTGCAACAGTTGCAATCTCTGCCATAATATCGGCCGGACTCTTGTAGCGCCTGTAATAGCCTAACTTTTTCATCAATTCGTATAGTATTACCCAGTCAGCTTTTGCTTTTCCCGGAGCCTCAACAGCCTTTCTAACCCTTTGTACTCTTCTTTCAGTATTGGAGAAGGTACCGTCCTTTTCAGCAAATACTGCTGCCGGAAGTATTACATCTGCGAAGGCTGCCGTCTCTGTCATGAATATATCCTGCACTACCACGAAGTCCGTATGTTCCAGAGCGTGCTTCACGTGATTGATGTCCGGATCGGAGACCATCGGGTTTTCTCCCATAATGTACAGGAATTTGATATCGCCCCTTCCCGCTGCATCCATCATTTCAGGTATTGTCATTCCGTTATTCGGTGAGAGTTCAACACCCCAGGCTTTCTCAAATTTTTCTCTTACTTCCGGTTTTGTAACCGGCTGATATGCAGGATATGATACCGGCAATGCGCCCATATCACAAGCGCCCTGAACATTGTTCTGCCCTCTTAAAGGATTAACGCCAACGGAATCCTTGCCGAAATTACCGCAAAGCAGAGCAAGGTTGGCAGTTGACATTACATTATTTGTTCCGGTGGTATGCTGTGTTATGCCCATGCAGTATACTATGCTTGCTTTGTCAGCCTTTGCATACAGCCTGGCTGCCTTTCTGATGTCCTCCGCATCGACACCGCATATTGAAGCTGCCTTTTCAGGAGTGTAGTTCTTCACTACCTTTTCCATCTCTTCGAAGTTTTCTGTCCTCTCAGCTATGAATTCCTTATCCTGCAGGCCTTCTTCAAGTATTACATTCATCATGCCGTTCATAAGAGCTATATTCGTTCCCGGTTTTATCTGTAAGTATACATCTGCATCCTTTGCAAGCTCTATATCTCTTGGGTCTGCAACAATTATGCTTGCTCCCTTTCTTTTGGCCTGCCTTATCTTAGCTCCTATAACAGGATGGTTTTCCGTAGTATTTGAACCTATTATGAATATAGTGTCCGCATCAATTATCTCATTAATGCTGTTTGTCATAGCTCCGCTTCCTAATGTGGCTGCAAGACCTGCAACCGTCGGAGCATGTCAGAGACGGGCACAGTGGTCAATGTTATTTGTGCCGATCACCGCCCTGAATAATTTTTGGAATAAATAATTTTCCTCATTTGTACATCTTGCAGATGAGAAGCCTCCCAATGAATTGGGACCGTATTTCTCTTTTGTTTCCAATATCTTATCTGCTATAAGCTGATATGCCTCATCCCAGGTTGCTTCTACCAGCTCTCCGTTTTTCCTTATATATGGAGTTTTGAGCCTGTCCGGATGATCAATGAATCTGTATCCGAATTTTCCCTTTACGCAAAGAAGTCCGTTATTCGGATCAACATTAACCGGTTCCACACCTACCACCTTGTTGCCCTTGACTAAAAGCTCCATCTGACAGCCTACGCCGCAGTACGGGCAGGTAGTTTTCACCCTTTTTATCTCCCATGCTCTGAACTTTTCCGGATGCTTGGGCATCAATGCTCCAACCGGGCAAACGGATACACAGTTGCCGCAGGATACACAGGTCGACTGCTCGAAATCTCTGTCATAGGGGATTCCCACATGAGTATCAAAGCCTCTTTCATTGTAGTTAATTGCCCCTGTGCATTGCAGTTCATTATCTACCCTGATGCATTTGCCGCACATAATACATTTGTTCCTGTCTAATGTGAAGAAGGGGTTGCTGTCATCAATGGGATAGTTCTTTTTCTCCCCGTTGTATCCGCCTTCTTTTACATCATACTCATAGCAATAATCCTGAAGCTTGCAGTTTCCTGACTTTTCGCAGGTAAGGCAATCAAGAGGATGATTCTCAATCATAAGCTTTAATGTTTCTTTTCGTGCTTCAATTACGCTCGGTGAGTGAGTCTCCACTACCATTCCCTCTGCGACAGGTACAGTACAGGCAGTCTGAAGAGCCCTGGCACCCTTTACTTCAACAACGCAGATACGGCAGGCACCATGTCCTATAAGGCGCTTATCGTAGCAAAATGTAGGTATTTCAATACCCAGGCTTTCTGCTGCTTGAAGTATGGTGGTGTTATCCTCAACCTGCACAGGTTTCCCGTTAATAGTTAAGTTCACCATATAAACCACCCTTTACATTATATTTAAATATGTTTAAATCTTCCCGAGTATCTTATCAAGGCCCAGTACTTCAGCCCAGGTCGCTTCTACGAATTCTCCGTCCTTCTTTACCAGAGGAGTCTTAGGATCATCATTATAAGTCAGGTCAACGGTCAATCT
>JAKJBT010000074.1 GCA_022706865.1 Bacillota bacterium | reverse complement strand
GACCTCCTTATGCAGAATATATGTAATATTATCATAATTTGTAAACTCATACAAGCGAATCATACAATAATACACTCTTGCCATATAGACAGCAAGAGTGTATTTTCCGCAGATATCTTCTGTATTAATTCGTATCTATCTCAATTTCTTCCGTGGAAAGCTCCTGATTGTTATAATCCTTGATTTTCCCACGTCCTCCGGAGGTTATCTCTATCAGAAACTCCTCTTCGCTGTCCAGTTCATTTCTAAGTGTAATGGTTATTGACTTGTCATTGAATTCCACTTTATCCGATGAACTCCCATAGTAGCCCGCACCCGAGAATTTAAAACTGTCTATGCCAAGGCTGCTTATATTAAGCTCCCTGTTGGCTATCAAAGTGATGACACTATTATCCTCATCAATGTGTGCAGATATGATCTCCAGCTCTTCCAGCTCAATGTCATCTCCCTCGTATTCCACCTTTCTGTCATCGGAATCAACGGGCATACCTTGCAGGTCCTTGACGGAACTTTTTATCTCCAACTCATAGGAGTAGTCCGAGCTGAGTCCTGTATACCTGCTGTTAAGGTATAGGGTCACAATCTTCCTGTCATCAGCCAGTACTGCCTTTGAAATATTAATACTTGCAGAGCTGCTGCCCGACGCTCTTTTAATTGAGAAGGAGCTGTTGCTTATATCTCCTATCTCCTCGCTCATCTCAAACTGTATCGTATAACTGTCAAGAACGGCAATATCGGAATCCACAAAAGGAGGCTCATTTTCATCGGAGGTCCCGTCAAATTCGAAATATTTGCCGGAGGTCAAGCTCTTGGTATTCAGGGAGTTAAGCCCTGCCGCATCCTTTATTCCTGATTTCACATACAGCTTGTACTCATCGTCATCAAGCTCAGTTTTATTGCTGATATAAATCAAAACCTTATCGGTTATCACATCGTCATCCTCTGCCGATATACCTGAAATATCTATATCATCTTCTATTTCAAACCTGGATTTGGTAATTCCCTTTACCGGTTCACTGAATACCACCTCAACAGCGGTACTGTTTAATGCGTTGACCTCCAATATCTCCGGCGCCTCATTGGAATTGCTTGTCCCCGCAAACAGCTTGATATTAGCATCATCCTTGCTGTTAAGCCTGTCGATATTTTTTACTTCAACTTCATATATATTGCCTGATTCAAATACTTCAGGATTATCATTCGTATCCGTTTTAAACTGTATCCTTGCATTCTTTTTGCTGTCTACAAAATACTTATAATAACTCAGCTTTGAAGGCAGGTCATAGTCGTAATCATCAGGCACATTTACCTTGACAGCCATCTCCTCCAGCTCATCATCGTTCAGCTCATCACTGAAAATCAGGTCTATTGTATTTACATTTATCGTCACTACGATTTCCAGATTCAATGATCCGCTGCTTGTGCTCACGCTGCTGCCTATGCCGGAGAATTTCTTTGTACTTACCTTGGTATCCCTGCTAATTTTATTACCGAAAATGTCCTTAACATTTTCCACCGTAATAGTATATACCTTGCCGCTGCTGTGGTTAGCCGTCAGCAAGGCCACCACCCTGCCCGAGTCATCCAGCTCAGCTTTTGCGGCATACCCTAAGGATTTGTCCAGCACGTAATTGAATACGTCTTCTGCTGTTTCCCTGTCAAGCCTCCTGTTAAAGGTCAATTCAATTCCGTTTCCAATACTTTTTACCGTATAGTTCAACCCTCTGGTGTCCGCAGCCATGCCGCCGAACTTTCCTGTAGTGGTGCTTAAACTGTTTCCCCATGCATCATACACATTTGAAATTGTAATAGTATAAACCTCTCTAAGGGTCTGGTCATCAGTTATAAGGGTAACAACTTTTCCGGTACTATCCAAAAATGCTTCTTTCACTTCTAGATCCTTGTCTATAGAATAATTGCTTATATCCTCAGCTGACTCTCTGTCCATTTTCTTGGTAAAGGTAACCTGGACCTCATTGCCCGAAATGCCTACAACTACAGCCTTGGGCTTACTGTTGTCAGCCACGAATCCGAATTCCTTCCTGTACATGAAATTGCCCCAGGTATCCTCAACATCCGATATTATGAGCTTGTATACAGCGCTGGAGTCCTGAGGCTCAGTTGTAAGAGTGACAATCTTACCGGTTTCGTCCAGCTGAGCATCATATATATCTAATCCGTCAATATCATAATTGCCGATGTCTTCGGCAGTATTTGCAGAAACTCTTTCATTGAAGGTAACGATAAGCGTTGTGCTATTCTCGGATTTTACACTCGTTACTGAAGGCCCTTTATTATCCCCCAAAGCTCCGTCAAAGGTTGCCTTGTACCTGTCAATACTGTTTCCGGCAGCATCATATACATTTTGTACAGTCAATCTGTAAAAGTCTCTTGCGGATATGTCAGTTGTATTTAATATCACTGATTTTCCCGAAGAACTCAAATCCGCGCTCAGAATGTTTATATCATATTCAATCCTATAGTTGGAAATATCCTCTGCGGACCTTCTGTCCATGACTTTGCTGAAAGTAATCAGTATCTCGTTCCTGCCCAGAAGTTCATGCTTGACTGTCGGTTTGACCGTATCCTTGGGCATTGCAACGAATCTATTCTTGTATCCCTTAACTGCCCATCCGTCAGTAGGCACTAAAGTATTAATTTCAATTTCATACCCGTGGAAGGGCTTAGCCTCTGTAGTTGTTATCACTGCCCTCCTGCCGTCCGAATCCACAGACAGAACCGAAAGCCGGGAGTCCCCATTCAGATCTGATATTTCAACATCAGCCTTCTGCAGCAGTATATCCTCATCAAACTCTACCTCGATCTTATTGTTTGATAAAACATTAAAGCTCACAACCTCGGCTTCCTTTGTATCCAGAGTGAATCCTGCCGCAACCGCCTTATCCGATGAAATTATATTTTCCTCCGCCATTACGCTGATCAGCTTCTTGTCTGAGTCAGCAGGCTTGGTGTTTAATGCATTGTATATGCCTATTGCAATATCATTCACAGTAAAAGAGTCTATTTCCCCTATATCGCCGGCATCCTCAATTAGCCCGATTTCCTCAGCAAATTCCAAGGTTTCAGCATATGTAAAGTCCACATCCTGCCTATATCCCAAAGTCTCCAGCATAACCTTGTAAAAGGCTTGTCCATCTATCTTTTTTGAGGGAGCAAAGGTGCCGTCGGGATATCCGTTCCAGCCCAGATCGGGATTATCTTTGGCATAAGCCATATAGCTCCTTGCCCAGCCTAATGTTTCGGCATCCTTGAAGTTTCTTTCCCCTTCATATCCGGTGGCCTCACCATAAAGACCCTTAAGCCTAAGGACTATAATAAATGCCTGTATCCTGGTAGGAGTTGTCGATAAATATTGGGATGTCACTCCGGATGCATCCGCGCCTATAAGAATCTCCAGATCCTTGCAGGCTTGTGCTTCCTTGCCGATAGCGGCATACACATCCAGCCCCGGCAACGAAGCTATAACAATAACTGCTGCCATCAGAACAGCCAACATCTTCCGCTTTTTCATTGTTAACCTCCTCGCATAGCTTATAATCATATCTCTTCAACCAGTATCTATATTAGACCGAAAAACTTTCATATTGGTTCCATTATACTAATTTTATACCAGCACAGGAAAACATGCAACATCACATAGCATTTGATTTATCTCAATTTAATGCTATAATATATTTACCGGTGCGCCTGCCAATGTAGTGACACCATACATGGTGTCTGACCATGCACGGTATCCGATTACGTAGGAACACCATACATGGCATCTAAGTTTTGAAACAATTTGAGCATCCGACCCGTATATATAGTAGATGAATTGAAACTAGGAGGATCTATAATGAGGAAATTGTGCAAAACCCTGGCACTGACATTATGCGTAACATTGCTTTTATCCACCCTTACCGTTGTAGGGGACTCGGGAGGAAAGGCCATATTAACTCTTGAAGATGCAAAGGCAATGGCTCTGAAGAGTGATACCAGATATAAGCAGCAGCAGAGCTACATAGAGCAGAAAAAGGAAGATTTTGAAGATATAGTTAATAAGACCATACAATCAAAGGGCCGTTCAATTGTAGAGAAAACCCAAAGCTATGTTGCCGGCAAAATGGCAGTTGACAGTGCAGAGAATGCATGGAAGCTGGAGGTATTCAAGAAGGGCGACATTAAGAGACAGTCCGATTATAATGTGACAATAGCATACTACAACGTTATGAAAGCAAAATATTCCCTGGATGATACAAAGCGGGCCATGGAGCTTGCACAAAAGGATCTGACCATTGCGAAATTGGAATTTGACTTGGGTGAGAAACCAAAAAATTATCTCTCTCAGATAGAAAGTGCATACAAGTCTTCTCAAACAAAATATGAATCGGCACTGTCGGAGCTTAAGAATAAAATGAAAGCCTTAGGCAAGGAAATCGGAAAAGATCTGGATATTGAAAAAGATGATATTGACATGACAATAAGAATACCTGACATAACCTCCCTTGACCTATCAAAAATCAAGGAAGACTACTTGAAGAACAGCCCCGATTTCTATTCCCTTAAAAGTGCGCTACTTACATATGAACATCAGAAGTACCTGATAGATGAGAAATATGAAGAATATGATGAAAAAACCGCAAGGATCAGCGATACAATAGAAGATGGATTTAATGAACTGAAATACAGGGCTAACAGGGATTATGACGATGCACAATACAAGTATGACGAGGCTGTAAAAGCACTGGACATATCGCTTAACGAACAGTATTCAGGGATCAAAACTGTCATGGAAACGATAGAAAACCTAAATAAAAGTATTGCAGATATGAGAATAACCGTTAAGAATGATAAGCTCAGAAATGACCTGGGCCTTCTGGCTCCCATTGAATTAAGCAAAAGTGAATCAGCCTTAAAGGATCTGGAAAACACGCTGAATACCGCAATAGTTAATCTTAACACTCAATATCTGGCTTTGACCCAATTCAGCTATACACGAGAAAAGCAATAACAAAAATTCACAAGGAGCGAACAATCGCTCCTTGTTTTATCTTCTCTCCTAAAATTTCTTAAACTATTTATATTATATAGCAGTAGGGTAAAACTTCTATGAATAATACTTCTGGAACTTACTTTTTGGTTTATTCGGCAGGGTCATTCTTATTTTTCCGTCTTCAATCAACGGCTGAATATATGTTTTTATAAAGTAAGCCGGCGCATCAAACCCAAACCTCCCTGCAAGCTCTTCCCTTGAACGGGGTATAATGCAGAAATCCAATATCTCCTGCTCCATATTGACGTCTTTATTCTCAGCGGATGCCTTTTTATACAGTATAACCTTAAATATGCCCCGCCTATCTATAAATACCGGATCCGGCATACCTGCCTTTTTTAGTTCTGCCCTCACAGTTGGAATGCCTGAGAAGCGGTTTTCCGTGTCAATCATGATTTCCAGTGCTCCTGCCATATAAGGATTTCTTGTATCCGCCGAAACCTTGCCCAAATCGTCCACGGTTATTCTGCCATACAGCCCTCCCGGGTTTTCCAGTTCCAGCCTGTCCTCATACATTACCAAACGTATAGGTGAACGATCCGTATGCATACTGTAATCCCTATGTATTAAGGAATTCAATATGATTTCCCTCACAGCCTTTATCGGATACTCTGGTTTATCAGCACGGGCCCCATCTTCTGTTATTATGGTTTTCACCTTCATATTTCTTCTTACAAAAGCCAATGTCCCCTCCAGCATCTGGGGTATGGTCCCTTCAATACGCTTATTATCTACAAAACGCTCGCCCTCGTTGCCCAGCTCCCCTACTTCTTTCCCTTGAACTACCATTGCCGTGACACTAAGCTGAGGAAAAAACTCCTGGGGATACTCACCAAACAGCATTAATCCGGCTAACGTAGGAAGGCCCTTCTGACAGATTCCCTGGGTTTCCAGCAGTCTCCCGTCCTCCAGGTTAATCAGGTTTTGCTTTTGCCTGCGCAGCTTTATCAGATATTCAGTTATATTGTCTTTTGACAGGTTTTCTATTTTTGCCCTTTCAACAGTACGGAGTTCATCATGTATCCTCCTCTTAAATGCTTCATAGCTGTATATCTCATACTCCGTCATATGCTGATCCGAATCCCCAATCCGTATATAAGATCCCCTCAATCTTCCGGCTCCTTTATAAAAACACGGCTTATCATAAATATCACATTCAGAAATCTCCGCACTGACAATCATTTTATTTTCTACCCGGGCAACCGTAAACAACGGCCTTACTGCAGGCTCCATCTGCAGGGACTGCTCCATCACCTTCTTTTGAAGATCATTTGCATCATATACACCTGAAACTTCACATCCAGCATCTTCATCAATCCCAAATACGATTATACCTCCGCCAATCTGGTTGGAAAAACTCGATAAAGTATCATAAAGCCTTAAGGGTGTGCCTCCCGCTGCCTTTTTTATTTCTATATACTGCTTCTCACATTTTTCTGAAGCAATCTTTTTAACTAGTTGAGCCAATTCCTCTTCTAACATAAAATCACCTCCTTACTCCCTTTATTATACTTTAATTTTATACAAAAAATCAATATTTTATTCAAATATTGATTTTTTAGTAAAATATATACTATTTTAGTAAAATTCTATTTTGATTTAATAAAAATATTTAACTAATTTTTTGCAACAAATTACCATACTTTTCACATATTCTTTCCTACAGTTTACTCCAGATGGAATATTCTTTCAACCTAAAAAGCCTTTGCCATCCGATACCCACAGATGCACCGACGCTGTCAAGCAAAACATCCACGGCCTGTCCACCCCTGCCCGGTACAAACAATTGATGTACTTCATCGCTTACTGCATAAAGCACACAAATACCAAAAGCAAAGGCACAAGCCCTCAATCTTTTTACTCCACTAAGGCGTAACGCGTTCATAACCAGTGCCCCAAGCACAAGATAAGCAAAGAAATGGGCAGACTTTCTTATAAAATGATTAAATCCACTTGTGTCTATATCAAATCCATGTGCAATCTTTTCTATCATCCCAACTACAACCGCTACTATTCCTTTGCTCAGTTGGTCAGACTGATCAGCTGTTTGGGAGGATAGGTTAAAAATGAACAGCATCCAAAGGAGTACAGCTATCCAGGAAAGAAGAATAATTGTTCGTTTTCTATTATTAATCATATTGTTATTCCTTTTGCTTAATGATAATTATCTTATTACGTACCTGATATTAAGGATGCGTACCTGCTTGTCCATTTCAAGCATATATCGGCAATACTATTTGTGCATTTCGGTGACATCCAGGTACATCTGCATTTGTGGATATTTACCATTGATATACTTTACATAATGTCCTGTACTGAATAAAAATAGTCAAAATTGGAGGAATTATATCAAACTTGTTGAATATACAAAATTTCTATCCTGGAGGAATTGAAGTATCAAGAATCAGTTCTGAATGCCTATAAATTTCTTTATCACTTGACATTTGTAAACGTCAATATAAAAGATACCAAAAGGGGGTGCGGACGTTTTTTTGGACCTTAAACGACTATTTCAAGCAGTAGTTCAGGTATTCTATAGTATTTTACAGTGTAACCTTTTCTGCAGGCATTGCTGCCAAAAGCACAGATCAGATAGGTTTTACCACTGCCTGTCTTTCCGGTAGTAATGATATTCAGTGATTTTTCGATGAAACCACAGCTTGCAAGTTCAAGGATTGACTGCTTATTGATAGTTCTATCGGACGAATAATCTATGTCTTCGATGCAGGCATTCAAGCCAAGGTTGGCATTCCTGAGCAAGCGTTTTATCTTGGAGTTTTTCTTGGCCATCCATTCTTTCTCAACCATAAGGCCAAGTCGTTCTTCAAAGCTCAGTTCCAAATATGATGGGTCTGGTTGGCTTAGTATCTGAGCCATGGTTTTAAGCTTCATATCCCTGAGTTTCTCGATTGTTTGGTTGTTAAGCATTCAGTCCACCTCCTGCATAGGATTTAGCTCCACGCAGATTACTGTTGGAAACTACTTTTTCACCTTCAGAGGATGCTTCTTTTGAAGA
>JAKJBT010000073.1 GCA_022706865.1 Bacillota bacterium | reverse complement strand
CATGATAACTGAGCCGGTTACCGCAAGCAAGGAGGCTGTGGGTGAATGAAGATATTCCCGCTGGTGCTTGTTGTGATGATTGTCGTAACAGCAGACATAATACCAATAATAAGAAAGAAAAAGCATAAGGAGGCAGCAGTCCTGATAATGCTTGGGGCTGTGACCCTGGCCTACGGATATTACTATATTACCCATGTGCACACTGCCAGCCTGGCAAATATTATGTTCAGCATATTTGGCTCAAAGTGAGGGGATTCTTGTATGAGAACAGGAAAAGACAAAATATCGGTAAAACAGCTTTTTTTTGTATTTACGATAATGGTATCCTCTCCAACGACAAGGCTGTTTCCAAAATATGCGGCGGCTAATGCGGAGCAGGCAGGCTGGATATCCCCTATTATAAGTACGGTGCCTTTTATTATGCTGCTACTGGTTATTGACTCTCTGTTGAAAAAGTACAAGGGGCAGAGCATGGATGATATTATCAGCAGTATTATGGGAAGATTCCTGGGAAAGCTGGTACTGGTGGTATACTTGCTGTGGGCTCTCTGGCTCACTGCTATGTACACCCGTTATTATAGCGAGCGTCTTACCAGTTCGATTTATATCAACATCGACATTAATGTATTTATAATATTAACCCTTATACCTATAGTATACATACTTCGTTCCGGTTTTACCCCCATTGCACGGATGAGTGAAATACTGCTGCCCTTCATAGGGGCAACGCTTATAGTGCTGTCAATCTTTTTATTCCCCAAGGTCAGAGCAGATAATCTGCTGCCGGTCTATACCAACGACATAGTGCCGATATTCAGGGGCAGCATCGCTATAACGGGGATACTGTCCTATATGTTTCTTATGTTCTTCCTGAGTGACAAGGTTGTGAATCTGAAAAGCCTTCGGACCTTTGGCTATATTACTGCTTATGTGTGTATTTCAAGTATAACGGTGGTAAATTTCATAGTGATAGGCGTATTGGGCAGTTCCCTTGCCAGGAGGGTTTCCCTGCCTGTTCTGACTGTTGTCAAACAGATTTCCATAATGGATATTATAGAAAATATTGAGGCTGTAGTCGTTGCCGTATGGATTTTCGCAGATTTCACACTTATTGCCGCTCTGCTTGTTATTGTACTTAATCTTATTAAATCAATATTCAGCTTGTCAGATACCAAGCCTTTGATAAATATACTTGCTGTCTTGATATATTTCCTCTCCATGGGGATAAGTGCCAGAAGGTTTGAGCTTGAGGATTTCACCAATACTCTGCTAATGCCTATAAATATAACCCTGGGATATGGGTTCCCGTTTGTTCTTTTCGCTCTATCCAAACTTAAAAAAAAGAAAAAACCCCAAAAAGCGGCCGATCCTTCCCGATAATTCGGGAAGGATCGGATTGCTTACTGCGGATTGTACAAGCCCATGCTCTCCATATACTTATAGACACTCTCTCCATGCTGCTGCTCTTCCTTCTGTATATGGTTCAGGGCTTGGCGAATGTTTGGATCCCTGAATTCAAATATTGCTGTATCGTATGCTCCTGAAACGTACTTCTCAGTCATGAGAATATCGTTGCACAGGTCCCCGTCGCTTTTGCTTCCGGTTCCTGCTCTTATGGGCTGCTGACCCTGTGCCCCCTGCTGGCCTTGCTGCTGATTCTGGTTCATCCCCGGCATCTGTCCGCTTAACAGCTGGTTGATGGTATTAAGATGCTGCTGCTCATGCTTTGCATGGGAGCTGAAAAGTTGCTTCAGCTGAGGGTCTTGTGCCTTGTTGGCATAATCATTGTATTTCTTGATGCATATCTCCTCATTGGTCTTCTGGTCCTGAAGCAGCCCCTTTTCCTTTTGAGTCAGATTGTTCATAAAATCACCTCCGGCTTTAGTATTTTTCATTGTAAGTAAAATATACTAAAAGCCTTTGGTTTTATCTTCCGTAACTGTTACAATTACCGTATATTCAATATAGGAACCATCATCTGCCGTTATTCTGTAAACAACCTCGCGGCTGAAATCATTAGGTGTTATGCCGCTTTGCTGCTGCACTTCCCCAACATATACCGACTTTCCCAGATAAGAGAATGTAGCAATCAGGTTTGACACATTCGTATTGGATGGAACAGATACTCTGACTTTATGGTTCTGCTGATCGATAATTCCTCTTGCTCTTGGTTTCAAGCCTGCAAATCCAAATCTTAATAATTTTTTTTCATTTTCAGCTGCAACTTTGACTGTTACAGTATAGTTCCGGGTTGAGCCGTCCTGTGCTGCAACAGTATATATTACCGGATTGGTAAAATCCTTTACTGTCTCTCCGCTTTTCTGCTCTTCGCTTCCAATCAGGACTTTACTGTTTTCCGAACTGACGAATACTGCCGCAAGTCCATTCAGTGAAGTTCCAAAGGGTACAGTAACGTTTATCTGATTCTCAGCTTCATTTATCACTCCTTCCGCTTTGGGAACGGAGAATCCGAATTCCTTAATAAGCTTTTCACTTCTGGGAGCAACAGTGACTTTCACAGTATATTTCCTGGCTGTACCGTCCTGTGCTGTTACAATGTACTCTACCGGATCTGTGAAGTCTTGCTCTGTCTCTCCGCTAACCTGCTCCACTCCTTCCACCTTGACAACAGCTTCCGGTGAAACCTTGAAGGACGCAACAAGCTTAGTCCTGTCTGTACCATAGGGTACTGTCAGCTCTATAGTCTCCTGCTCCTTGCCTACTTCTGCCCTGACAACCGGTTCCAATGTTCTGAATGCAAAAACTGTTATACGGTTTTCTGAGTTTGGAGCTTTTTTCACGATTACGGTATACTCCTTTGTTGTTCCATCCTCAGCTGTTACTACATATACTACCGGTTCACTGAAATCAGGCTCTTTACCTGGCTTGGCAGATATCCTGGTATTGTCCGGTATATCTATAACAGGCACCAGCTTGCTCAGATCTGTTCTGTACGGTACTGTAACAGTGATAGTCCCCTTTTCCTCATCTATCTCCCCGATGGCGGAATCGGGCTTTTCAAACCTGAATGCTTTTATGGATTTGTCAAGCTCCTTCGCAATGGCCACCACTACCTTATAGTCCTGTGCAGATCCGTCCTGGGCAATAACGGTATAAATAACCTCACCGGAAAAATCATTGGTGGTTTCTCCGCTGATCTGCCTCTTTCCTTTCACTTCTACCACAGCATGCTCCGAACACTTGAAGCTTGCGGTTAAGCTGCTCACGTCGGTTCCATAAGGCACAGTCAGGCTGATTCTCCTGGCATCCTTATCAATATTTCCGTCTATTCCGCCTGCAAGATTCTTGAAGCCGAAGCTCGTGATTTCCTTTGAAGAAGATTTATACGGCAATGTCGGCTCAGAAACAGATTTGCCGGTCCATCCGCTGAACTTGTATGAAATTCCGTCAACCGTGATTCTGTATCCGACATTTTCGAGCAGTGCCTCTTTTGACACTACTTTATACACATTACTGCTGATTCTGGATGTACTTTCAACAAGGTTCTCTCCGATTGCATTTCCGTTATTATCAAGCTTATACAGACTGCTTACCTTGGATATCCTGCTGCTCTTAATCACCCTGAAGCTCTTTGAATCCAGCCTCTCAACCTCCTGTATAAAATCGCTGCTCATAACGCTTGAACCTTCAAAATCTATCTCAAGATCGTCTATATCCAGCTTATTTCCCGCAATATCCACCGCCGCTGACTTCGGCTCAAGGATATAATAGTATTCATCACTAAGCTTATCTACGGTGTAAATGTTCACCCTGGTATTATCTTCAGGATCAACTTCAACATAATCAATGCCTATTGCCCTAAGCTTGCCGTTATCATCTTCATAGGTAATCTTATAGCTCCCCGGCTCTCTGATGGCTTCGCTGAATTCTATCTGAACCTTTTTGCAGTTAATAGCTTCAACATATTCAATGTCAGGCTCCTCATCATCCTCCATGTATGATTCAAGAATGGTTATTCCTCCATATGCTTTCATACCTGCATAGTCTTTTATCATTTCAGCAAAATCAAACCTGAATTCCTTGTCAGGAGGAATATTCCTGTTCTTAGCAATGTAGTCCACCGTACAATAAGCTTCTTCCTCATCTTCATCATCGGGATTCAGCACTGCTTTCCATTCTATGTTAACTCCCCCTGGATTATTGATTCCCGATGTCCCATTTCCTTTAAGCAATACCGGCTCTGAGAAAACCACCCGGAAGGTTCTCGCATCTATTTGATCCCAGTCGTCCACCTCCGGCGGTTCATTCTCATAATCAGTTCCGTAGAAATCCAATCCGTACTCAAGCTCATATTTATTTCCCCTCATATCCTGTATTCCTGTAAGCTCTGTTACCTCGTATTCTTTGTCATCATGCAAAAATTCCGATGCTATCATCACGATTGCCGTTCCTTCTTCAAGAACACTTCCCGATTGTTTGAAATTAATGCCTGATGCCTTCATCACGGCGTTTTCCGCAAATACTTCCTCATCAAAATGTATCCAGACCTCTTCCCTGTTCACAGCTTCTATATAATCCACTTCCGGAGGATCATCGTCGTACAAGCTGCCGCTGTAATGTACATTCACACTTACATTTGAGAGTGCATTGCCCGTTAAATCCTTTATGTTGTTTACCAATACGGTGTGATTCCTGTCTGAGGACAGGGAACTGACCGTAAGTCTGACCGTTTTTTCATCTTCCAACAGTACTGCCTTCGTAACAAGAGCAAGACCGTCTATCCTGTAGTTGATTATGTTCTCCGCCGATTCCTCATCCAATGTGTTGTCAAAGTATAACTCAAGGGTTCTGCTGTCTATGCATCGAACATAGGTTATATAGGGCGGAGTCCTGTCCTCACCTATTCCTTTGAACCTGTACGCTTTATTGCTGCTTGAAGACTTCATCTCATTCCCGAATTCATCGCATATACCGCTGATTCTCAGGGTATATCTCTCGGATTTATCCATTTCTTCCGTAATCAGCAGCACTGTCCTTCCTGCCGTTGAATACAAATCATCGGGATCTTTTATTCTTGCATCGAGAATCTCAAGGTTCTCATCTATCTCATAGCAATTAATATCACAGGCGGATTCCACATCCAAAGCATTGGAATCCGAAAACTCGACCTCTACCATTGTGTTTGTGATTGCTTTCGGATCTCTGGCAATGGAAGGCCCGGTTCTGTCCTCATCCTTTCCTCTGAATTCCTTTTTTATCGCCTTTGTTATACTGTTTCCGGATACTGAGCCATCCTTAATATCTTCTACTATCAGGGTATATTTCTCACCTTTTTCCTGGCTTTCAGTCACAAGATACACGGAATCCCACAAGCCGTCATTATCCCTGTCTTTAACCTCAGCCGATTCTACATCCAGGCTTCCGCCTTTATATGTTATTCTATAGTTACTTTCATCTTGGGCGGTATATTTATCCAATCCATTGCTGTCAGAAAACTCAAGAAGCAGCTTGACATTGTTCAGAACCGTCAGTTTGCTCAGCTTAGGTGCGATTGTATCTTTTTTCCCGGAAAACTTTTTTGTAATTGACTTGGTTGCCACCCCATCTCCATTTTTTATACCACGGATTTTCAGTTCATAGGAACGTCTCGATTCAATACCTTCCGTAGTGAGCCTTACCTTGGTATTGGTACTGTCCAGCTTCGCTGATATCACATCTGCTCCTGAGATTGTATAAGTACCTGTATTCTGGGCTGTCTCATCATCCAATACCCTGTCAAATGTAAGCTCTACAAGATCTGTATCCTTGCACTCGACTTTTATAAGCTTCGGGGCAGTTTTGTCCTTCTTGAGCCCCCTGAAGCTGTAATCCTCATCATTGATAGTCAGCGTATATGCAGCATTTTCTTTCATTGCCGAAGTTTCAATTATTACAGCGTATTCATTCTTAATTCTTACATCCTCTATGTCAAGGCCTCCAATTTCATATAGCCTTTCATCCTCAGCATCAGAACCTTTTATGGATTCTTCAAAAACCACTTCCACCCTGCTGTTGGAAATCGCAATTACATATTTGACTTCAGAATCCAATTCCCCTGAATACAAGCCTGCTGCTATTGCATCCCTCTTATCCACTTCCCCTGCATCCACCAGGTATTCTATAAGAGTCCTGCGCTCTCCTTTCATTTTGGTATTGAGAGCCTCAACCGTAGCAATCGCAAGGCTTTTTACCGTAAAGTCCTTAATGCCCGCTACCTTATACAGACCCTTTTCTTCTGCAAAATCAAGCACTTCTTCCCAGTCAAAGTCTCCCTTGCCGTCAATTTTCTGCTTATAGCCCAGGCTTTCCAGGAGTACCTTGTAATATGCCCTTGAATCTATCAGGCTGTAAGGCATGAAGTTCACTCCGTCACCAATCCATCCCAGCTCCGGATGCTCCTTCAGATAACTCAGCACATTTCTGCCTTCTTCCCAGGCAATTACGCCGGCATCCTTGAAGTTTTTTCCTCCGTAATAGTCCAACGCATCCTGTTCCAAACCCTTAAGCCTAAGGAACATAATTGCCGCCTGCAGCCTGCTGGGGCGTGTTTCAAGGTATGCTTCGTCTACAATTCCGGTATGTCCCTTCAGTATTCCCAAGTCCCTGCATATACGTCCCTCATAGCCGATATCATCATCGGCAATAACCTGCACAGGCAATATTGCGATTAGAACCAGTGCAAAAATTGTAAGAACAGTTACAAATCTTTTGACCATCAAACGTACCTCCTTAAAAATATCAGTGCTTACCGACAAAAATGTCAATGGTGCACCCCTTTGATGTTGAATGGCAAATACTCACCTAATAATTAGATATGACTCTTTTCATGCAAACTGTACTGCTTTGATGATTTGTAACATACTCTTAACAGCTCTGTAATATTCGGCGGCACCATCTTTATCCTCCTTATTTTATAGTACAATCCATATTCTTTCAATAATTACAGTTCGTCCCATTTCTACTATGTTTTCGCCCAACAGTCAATTGCCGTATAATCCTGTTGTATTTTGGGATTAAAGAAGCAGCCGCATGATGGTTTCTGCTTGCAATCGCTGAATATTTGATGTACAATTTCAATACAATATAAATATATGGTAGAGTAGGCTTACATGCGTAAAGTGCTGGTTGTACGGGAAGTTGACACCAGACGAAAAGCCCGCCAGGGCTTGCGGTATGTATGCTGCATTCCGCTGCCACTTAAGAGCCATCCCTCTTTAAGTGGTCTATTTGCCATTTAAAGAGAGGAGGTGACTGTATGAGTAAGGCCAAGACAATTGCTTTTGTCGGATTGCTCGTATCAATGGAAATCATATTTACCCGCTTTCTATCCTTTCAGACCCCGATAATAAGGATAGGCTTCGGGTTCATACCTATTGCTTTTTCAGCTATTCTATTTGGCCCGCTTATTGGAGGAATGGCTGCTGCAGCTGCTGATATTATAGGCATGATGATTTTTCCGAAGGGGCCATATTTCCCGGGGTTTACATTGAGCGCATTTCTGACCGGTGCCATATACGGACTGTTTCTATACAGAAACCCGGTTACAATAGTCAATATAGCGAAAAGTGTTTTATTGATCACAATATTTGTTGATCTTGGGCTGAATACCCTTTGGCTCTTCATGACCACCGGAGAAGCTGCAGCTGCACTCTTCATACCGCGTACTATAAAGAGCGCTATTATGCTTCCGGTTCAAGTAATAACAATTAATGTGCTGTGGAAATATATCGGCAGTCATATCAACAAATCGAGTTATGCGAAAGAACATTAAAAGGCTTGGGGCCAATTGGCTCCAAGCCTTTTTCATATAAGAAGGAGAATGCGACGTAGCTGAAGTATGCATAACTCTCCGCAAGAGACAGTATAGTATATCGACGCACACGGATTATGATTTTGACAGGCCTACTGCAATGCCTTTGGAAAAGTTCTATCGGTGTCAAAAGGCCCTCCATGGCCCGAGACACCTAAACCGGCCTCCATGCCGGCTTCACGAACTTTTTACCAAAGCCATATCAGAGGCCTGTTGCCAAAATGCATAAAAGTGTGCCCTGCTATACTATACAAGCTCTTGCTTGGTTATGCAGACTTTAATTATGTCGCATTATTCTTCTATTGCGCACAAGATATAATCAAACCTTTAAGTGAATATAATGTATAAAGAGGTGATTGCAATGCAC
>JAKJBT010000072.1 GCA_022706865.1 Bacillota bacterium | reverse complement strand
GGGATATAAGGCTAGTGCTCTGCAGGGTGACTGCATACTTAAAATAAGTCGCATCATTCCTGCTTTGTGTAGCAGTCCCATAATAATTAAACTGAAAAATACCAAAGATAATAATAATATTTTTGCAAAATACTTGAAAAAATGACATCATGTATAATATAATATAATCAAGGTCAAAGAAAGTCAAAGTCAGAAAGAGTGATGATATGTCAAGAATTAGTGATTTAATTGAAAAGTTCATAAGTGACATGATAGAAGAGAGTAAGGGTGTTGTTGAGATTCAGAGGAATGAAATGGCCAATTATTTTGCCTGTGCCCCATCACAGATAAACTATGTGCTGATGACAAGGTTCACTACAGAAAGAGGTTATTTCATAGAGTCCCGAAGGGGGGGCGGCGGCTGCATAAAGATCGCCCGTATTGACGTGGACAAGGATGATTACTTGATGAATATACTTTCCTCCAGTATAGGGGACAGCATCAACAAGGAGGGTGCTTTTGCCCTGGCGGAAGCTTTGTACAAGCAGAAGCTGATTGACCATAATACTGTGAACATCCTTAAGGCAGCAACCGATGACAGTACCCTTTCCAAGGTGGAGAAACCACACAGGGACAACTTGAGGGCAGAGATATTGAAGGCTGTAATTGTTGCAGCACTAGTTTAAAAATACTTCGTAAGGAGGTTATTGTTTTGATTTGTGATGAATGTGGGAAAAGACCGGCAGCGGTTCATATAACAAAGGTTGAGAATGGGAAAAAGTCGGATATGCATTTGTGTGAGCAGTGTGCCATGCAGAAGAACCTGCTGAGTTTAAGCACAAGCTTTTCGGTGAATGATTTATTGGCCGGGTTGTTGAATTCAGGAGGAGCATCTCATATTAAGACCGAAATGGTGAATGATGTCAAATGTAATGTTTGCGGATTGTCCTATGGAAAGTTCAGGGAAACCGGAAGGTTCGGATGCGGTAATTGCTACAAGGTGTTTGGTGAAAGACTTAATCCGCTTTTTAAAAAGGTCCATGGCAATACCGGCCATACAGGCAAGATACCGAACAGGGCCGGCGGCAGGATAAAGGTGTTGCGCGAGGTCGAAAAACTCAAACAGCAGTTGGATGAGGCAATACGAAATGAAGAGTATGAAAAAGCTGCAGCTATAAGGGATAAGATTAGGGATTTGAACAAGGCAGGAAAGGAGGAAGCATGATGAAAGGCTGGGTGCTGGGCAACGGCCCTCAGAGCGATATAATTTTGAGCAGCCGTATAAGATTGGCCAGAAACATAGCGGATATTCCGTTTCCGTCAGGATTGAATGCTGAAAAAGCTGGAGAAGTTATAGAAAGTGTCAGAAATAGTCTTTCCAAGCCCGAATCAAAATTGGAATTCAAGGATTATATCATGAAGAAGCTTCCGGCCTTGGAGAGACAGTGCCTTGTGGAAAGGCACCTTATAAGTCCGGGGCTTTCCAGGAACATCGCCGGAGGGGCAGCGCTTATAAGCAGCGATGAAATGGTGAGTATAATGGTCAATGAGGAGGATCATATAAGGATACAGACAATACTTCCGGGACTTCAAATAAAGAAGTCCTGGGAAATGGCCAGTGATATAGATGATATATTGGAGCAGAGCCTTGAATACGCATACAGTGAAAACTGGGGCTATCTTACAAGCTGCCCTACTAATGTGGGCACAGGTATGAGAGCATCTGTAATGGTGCATCTGCCGGCTCTCAATATAACGGGCAATATGAACAAGATACTTCAGACGGTAGCCCATATAGGCCTTACAATAAGGGGCTTGTATGGAGAAGGCACAGAAATTGTGGGTAATATATTTCAGATTTCCAACCAAATAACCCTTGGAAGGGCGGAAGAGGAAATAGTAGAAAACCTCACTGCTGTAACAAAACAGATAATTGACAAGGAAAAGGAAGCAAGAAGGGTCCTGCTGGAAAGCAACCGTATAAAGATAGAGGATAAAATCTGGCGTTCCTGGGGTATTATGAAAAATGCCAGAGTGATGAGTTCGCAGGAGTGTATGAAGCTGCTTTCGGATGTAAGGCTGGGGGTGGATTTGAATATTATCGATAACATCCCTACAAGGCTTTTGAATGAAATCATGATAGAGGCCCAAACAGCAAATATTCAAAGAAGCAGCAGGAAAGAATTAACCCCGGATGAGAGAGATATAATAAGAGCAGAAATGGTAAGAAGCAAACTGGATAATTAGATACAATAATTTCAAGCAGGGCTTCAATGAAAGGACTAAGTCGCGAAGCCCGAAGCAAGACATATGGGAGGAAATAATATGGGATTGTTTGATAGATTTACTGAGAGAGCCCAAAAGGTAATGGTATATTCACAGGAGGAAGCAGTCCGGCAGAATTACAACTATATAGGCACTGAACACATACTGCTGGGTATTCTAAGAGAAGGAGAGGGCATCGCTGCCCAGGTGCTCAAGAATAAAGGAATTGATTTGATTACTGTGAGACAGCAGGTAGAGGCTTTAGTCGGAAAGGGGCAGCAGGAAGTTGGACAGGTTATTGGCTATACTCCGAGAACAAAGACGATTCTTGAGCTGAGTGTAGAAGAGGCAAGAAGCTTGGGACAAAACTATATCGGAACTGAACATCTGCTTTTGGCATTAATCCGCGAAGGTGAAGGTGTGGCGGCACAGATACTTATGGCAATGGGCCTGAATTTTGACAGTTTAAGGCAGGAGATAGTAGGCCTGATGGATAGCGAAGGGGCAAAGGGCAAGCGTAGTGAGGCATCGGTAAAAGGCTCCAACACACCGAATCTGAATCAATACGGCAGGGATCTGACTGAAATGGCAAAGGAAGGGAAGCTGGATCCTATTATAGGAAGAGAAAAAGAAATAGAGCGTGTGATTCAGATACTCAGCAGAAGGACAAAAAACAATCCGGCCCTGATTGGAGATCCCGGGGTAGGCAAGACAGCTATTGCAGAAGGATTGGCCCAGAAAATAATTGAAGGGAATATTCCTGAAATACTAAAAGGGAAAAGGGTCGTTACATTGGATTTATCTTCAATGGTTGCCGGCTCCAAGTACAGGGGTGAATTCGAGGAAAGACTCAAGAACGTAATGAATGAAATACGTGAATCAAAGAATGTGATACTTTTTCTGGATGAAATGCATACTATTATCGGAGCAGGCGGAGCTGAAGGGGCGATAGACGCTTCCAATATATTGAAACCGGCTTTGGCAAGAGGTGAAATTCAGGCAATTGGGGCAACAACTCTTGATGAGTACCGAAAGCATGTTGAGAAGGATGCAGCGCTTGAAAGGCGTTTTCAGCCTGTGATGGTGGGGGAACCCACAAAAGAGGAGGCTTTGCTTATACTTGAAGGCTTAAGGGATAAATATGAAGCTCACCACAAGGTTAAGATAACCGATGAAGCATTAAAGTCCGCGGTTGAATTGTCTGACAGGTATATTGCAGACAGATTCCTTCCCGATAAGGCCATAGACCTGGTGGATGAAGCAGCGTCTAAAGTCAGAATAAAGATTTTTACCGCGCCTCCGGATCTTAAAAGACTTGAGGAGGAGCTTGAAGCTTTGGAAAAGGAAAAGTCTGAAGCAATAAGCCTTCAGAATTATGAGAGGGCAGCAGAGCTTCGGGATAGAATGCAGCATATCAGGCAAAAGCTTGAAGATGGCAGAAAGAACTGGAATGACAAGGCCAGCTCAAAGGATTCTGTTGTTACCGAAGAAGATATTGCTTCCATCGTATCCGGTTGGACCGGGATTCCTGTAACCAAGCTGGCAGAGGAGGAATCCAACAGGCTGCTTAATCTGGAATCAATATTGCATCAGCGGGTTATTGGGCAGGAAGAGGCAGTGCTGGCAGTTTCCAAGGCAATAAAAAGGGCAAGAGTAGGGCTGAAGGATCCTAAAAGGCCGGTGGGTTCCTTTATATTCCTGGGGCCTACCGGAGTAGGGAAAACCGAACTTTCCAAGGCTCTTGCAGATGCATTGTTCGGTGATGAAAATGCCGTAATCCGGATTGATATGTCCGAATACATGGAAAAACATACAGTATCGAAGCTTATTGGTTCCCCTCCGGGCTATGTGGGCTATGAGGAAGGAGGACAGCTGACTGAAAAGGTAAGAAGAAAGCCATATTCGGTCATACTTCTTGATGAGATAGAAAAGGCTCACCCGGATGTATTCAATGTACTGCTTCAGATACTCGATGACGGCAGGCTGACTGACGGCAAGGGAAGAACAGTTGACTTCAAAAACTCAGTTGTTATTATGACCTCCAATGTTGGGGTAAGTACAATAAGAAAGCAGGCTGTCCTTGGATTTGCCACATCATCTAATGAGAGAGAAGATGCCTATGAAAAAATGAAAGAAAATGTCCTGGAAGAGCTTAAAAAAACCTTCAGGCCGGAGTTCCTGAACCGGATTGATGAAATTATCGTATTTCACCAGCTGCAGGAAGAACATATCCGCAAGATTGTAGATTTGATGCTTAAGTCGCTTCTTGTCAGAATCAAGGAAATGAATATTAATCTCGAAATTACTGACAAGGCAAGAGCATTTCTGGCAGAAAAGGGCTATGACCAGGCTTATGGGGCCAGGCCTTTACGCCGTGCCATACAAAAGATGGTAGAGGATCAGCTGTCGGAGGAAATGCTTAAGGGAGAAATAAAGCCGGGTTCTGAAGTGTTGGTGGATGTTGAGGATGACAAACTGATTTTCAGGAATAAATAGAATATCCGGGGGTATCGCAAAACTGCTTGAATCAAATGGTTGGCGATACCCCTTTGCTTTTAGCAATTTTATATGGTTATGATAATGTCAAATATAGTATAATAGAAATATATTTAAGTGAAAAAAGTTGGAATGTTTGGGAAATACTCATAATAAGTTTACAAAATCTGTGAAAAGTCCGATATATTTCTTGAGGTGTTTAAATGGCTAAAGTAAGAACAAAATTTGTATGCAGCGAATGCGGGAGCGAATCACCCAAATGGATGGGAAAATGTCCCGAATGCGGACAGTGGAATACACTTGTTGAAGAAGTGGAACAGCGGGATTCTCAGGTTCAGCAAAGTCTTGCAGGAGTTCTGTCAAGGCCGGAGTCACTGCTGGATATTTCGGACGATATTGAAGAAAGACTAGGTACAGGCAGTAATGAACTGGACAGGGTTCTGGGAGGAGGCATTGTCAAAGGTTCCCTGGTACTCGTAGGAGGAGATCCGGGAATCGGGAAGTCAACCTTGCTGCTTCAGATTGCAAACAATATAGGAAACAAAGGCAAAAAAGTCTTATATGTATCCGGAGAAGAATCAACCGCGCAGATAAAGCTGAGGGCATTCCGAATGGACATCAGATCGGGGAATATATTTCTGGTATCCGAAAATAACACTCAGAATGTTGATATCTATGTCAGGGACATGAAGCCTGATATTCTGGTGGTGGATTCTATACAAACAATGTACAACCCTGTTATAACATCGGCTCCCGGCAGCGTCAGCCAAGTCAGGGAGGCGACTCTCGGACTTATGAAAATTGCAAAACAGGACGGTATAGCGACTTTTATTGTGGGACATGTTACAAAGCAGGGATCAATAGCAGGACCCAGGGTGCTTGAGCATATGGTTGACACTGTTCTTTATTTTGAGGGAGAGACTCATATGTCTTACAGAGTGCTCAGGGCTGTTAAGAACAGATTCGGCTCCACAAATGAAATAGGAATATTTGAAATGGGAGATAAAGGGCTTACGGAGGTAGTCAATCCTTCTGAGATGCTTTTGTCCGGAAGAATGGAGGGAGCCACCGGATCCTGTGTTATTTCTGCTATGGAAGGTACAAGGGCAATGCTGGTAGAGGTTCAGGCGTTACTCAGCCATACAGGCTTCGGGGTTCCAAGAAGGAATGCCACAGGAGTTGATTACAACAGGGTTGCATTGCTGATGGCCGTACTGGAGAAGAGAGTTGGCATGCAGCTTGGGAGCAGTGATTCATATGTGAACGTAGTAGGCGGGATCAAGCTTAACGAGCCTGCAGCAGACCTTGGAATAGTTGCAGCTATTGCCTCCAGCTTCAGGGACAGGGAAATTGACGGCAGTACTGTAATTATTGGAGAAGTAGGGCTTGCCGGAGAAGTAAGGGCGGTGAACTTTGTCGAGAAGAGGGTAAATGAAGCTGCAAAGCTTGGTTTTAAGAGATGCATAATACCCGAGAACAATTTAAGCAGGCTTAACGACAAATCAGGCATAGAGGTACTTGGGGTATCAAATGTAAATAATATGCTTGACATAGTAATAGGAGGATAAGCATATGAGGGATGAAATGGGAAGGGATGACGGCCTTCAGAGCTGCCTCAGGATGATTGCTCCCGGCACTTCCCTGAGGGAAGGCCTGGAAAGCGTACTGAAGGCAAAAACAGGCGGACTTATTGTGGTTGGCGACAGTAAAGAGGTTATGTCCCTTGTAGATGGAGGCTTTCATATCAATTCGGACTTCTTGCCGGCGTATATGTACGAGCTGGCTAAGATGGACGGAGCAATCATACTCAGCAGGGATTGCAAAAAAATTCTATATGCCAATACTCAATTGATACCCGATCCTTCAATTCCGTCTTCCGAAACCGGTATCAGGCATAGAACAGCGGAGAGGGTTGCAAGGCAGACCGGGGAGCTTGTTATTTCTATTTCTCAAAGAAGGAACATCATAACTATTTATAAAGGATATCTGAAATATGTTCTTAAGGATATCAGTATAATATTGTCCAAAGCCAATCAGGCGCTGCAGACCTTGACCAAGTATAAATCGGTGCTGGACGGAACCTTGGCGAACCTTGGTTCTTTAGAGTTTGACGATATTGCAACTGTGCTGGATGTGGCACTGGCAGTGCAGAAAATTGAGATTGTAAACAGGATTGTGACTGAGGTTGAACAATACATACATGAACTGGGAGTTGAAGGAAAGCTTGTCAGTATGCAGCTGGAAGAACTGGTTGCGGGCTTGAAGGAGGAAGAAGTACTTCTGATCAGGGACTACCTGCCCAAGGGAGAGGAAAATAATTATAAGGAAATAATCAGAACCTTGAGGAACCAATCCTCAGAGGACCTCCTTGAGCTGCCTTTTGTAGCCAGGATATTAGGACTGGGTAATAATATCAATGCTTTGGACCTTCCGATATCAACAAGAGGATATAGAATACTGAGCAAAATTCCAAGGCTGCCTATGAATATAATTGAAAATTTGGTATCTGATTTTGAAAGGCTGCAAAGGATTCTCGGAGCTTCCATTGAAGAACTGGATGAAGTGGAAGGCATAGGAGAGGTCAGGGCAAGGATAATCAAGGAAAGCCTTAAGAGAGTATATGAACAGATACAGACCGAAAGGCATATATAAAATGGTACAGGGGGACGTTTCTCTTGTCCCGCAAACGGGACAAGAGAAACGTCCCCCTGTACCATTACAAAATGAATGATTAATATAAAAACCCTGTACGGAGGCATAAGCCTTATACAGGGTTTCGTACTTACTTAGAACAGATTGTAAATCCCAAGGGTATGCATTTTTTCATATTCCTTCAGAAGCACATCGTACATGCTGATATCCATTATGTTGCATAAAGCTGCAATATAGAAAAGATTATTGCCCAGCTCTTTTTCAATAACATCTCTGCAATTCGAACAAAGGCTTCCCTTAAGATGAGTATCCATATAATTCTTCAGTTCCTGCAGCGTTATCTCATTATCGTAGTTCTGTTTTTTTGAGTTGATTTCTATACATCCGCAGGAGGTTACCGCCTTAACCACAGCTCTGTTCACTCTCGACTGCGACTCCTGATATTTCGTCAGCACATCAAGAATACTTTTGTGGCGTACCAAGAGTTCACCAACGCTATCCTGGAAGTTATCATAAAGCAAATCTTTCATCAGGTATCACTCCTATATAAAAGTAAACATAAAATATAGTATCAAACTGATATTGTTAGCTGTTGATTCAGCTTTGTTCTATATTCATTATAAGTATAAGGAATTCCAATGTCAATTTATAATTGCAATGTGGACATTCTATCGGCTATAGAAGATTATGGAAATCTTGTAAGGTTGTAAAAAGACCGACTGGAGGCAAATCGATGTTTAGCATAGGTGATATGATATATTATCCCCGTCATGGCGCAGGGATTATTGAAGGTATTGAGGAAAAAGAAGTTCTTGGCGAAAAATGCAAGTATTATGTTATAAGAATAGCATTGGGAGATATGAAGGTAATGGTGCCCATAGGCAAGACGGAGTTTCATGGCATTAGAAACATAACATCCAGGGACAGAATTGACGATATATATAATATACTTTCCGGAGAAACAAGCTGTATGTGCAAGAACTGGAGCAAGAGGTACAGGGAGAATGAGGCAATAATAAGGAAGGGCGATATTTTCGAGATATCTGAACTTGTAAAAAACCTTACAGTTGCGGATCGCGGAAAAAAATTGTCCACAGGAGAGAAAAGAATGCTTGAAAACGTCAGGCAGCTGCTGGTAAGCGAGCTTATGCTTATGTTGGATGAGCCCTATGAGAAAATAGAGGAAAAGATACTGGGTATAATTAAACAGTAAAAAGAATCGGAGGGAAATAAAAATATTTGTATATTTGGCTTAAATAAATA
>JAKJBT010000071.1 GCA_022706865.1 Bacillota bacterium | reverse complement strand
TGTACATGTCAGGTGAAAACATATTGTTCAGCAATGACGCTTTCGGACAGCATTATGCCTCGGAGCTGATGTACAATGACCTGGTAGACAATGCTGAATTATATCAGGAAGCAATAAAATACTATGCGAACATATTGACACCTTTCAGTACCTTTGTCACCAAGAAAATCGAAGAGGTTTTGAGCTTCAATCTGCCGGTGAACATAATTGCCCCCAGCCACGGTATAATCTGGAGGGATAATCCGGTCCAGATAATTCAGAAGTATATGGAATGGGCAAAGGACTATCAGGAAAATCAAATTGTAATAGTATATGATACAATGTGGAACGGTACAAGAAGGATGGCTGAAGCTATAGCAGAAGGAATCAAGTCGGCTGATAAGGATGTTGCAGTAAAGCTGTTTAATGCAGCTCATTCCGATAAGAACGATGTGATAACGGAAATATTCAAATCCAAGGCAGTATTGTTCGGTTCTTCCACTGTGAATAAGAGTATTATGCACGCTGTGGGAGGGATGCTGGACATGGTGAAAGGCTTGGGCTTCAAGAATAAGAAAGCAGCAGCCTTCGGCTCATACGGCTGGAGCGGGGAATCGGTCGGCATAATAACGGAAAAATTGAAGGATGCCAAATTTGAAGTAGTAAGCGACGGAATAAAAGAACTGTGGAATCCGGACAAAGATGCAATGAGCAGATGCGTGCAGTTCGGAGCGGATTTTGCAGGGAAGCTGTAACCCGGAACTTTTCACAAAGATGCTGCGTCAAAATTGTGTACGGAAAAATACAGTGTCTTTGAAGGGAGAGTTATATTAATTAAAATGTATAATAAAAAAGCTTTTTTCAGATTTGTTTCAATAGCTATGTCCATTGTTGTGCTTCTGGGTGCAGGATTGCTGGCAGGATGCACATCACCTGCGGAGGATAATACAGGCAGCAAAGCTGAGGATAATAGCCCTCCTGCTGTGAAGGAAAGCAATGAAGATAAGATAATTCCTGAGTTTATGGCATTGGTGGAGGGAAATCCCAAGCCTGATGCAATAATTGAGTTCATGGATAAGAATATCACAGAGGTTTCCGAGGGAAATGCGTCCAAAATGCTTGATGAACTTGAAAAATCCCTGGAAAGCAATTTGCCGGAGCTGGAGGAGAAATATTACAGCACAGCCGTACAAGAAGCTTTGTTCAATGCATACAAACCGGAATTCGATCTGAACAAGCTTGACAGCATTAAAGATGCTGAAGTTAAAAGCCTTATTGAGAAAACCAAGGCTATGGGCTATAAGGTGGAAACTGCGGAAGGCATGTTCTTTCCCATTATTAACTATGAGTTTCTTAAGAGATTCAGTTATTATGCAGGGGAGGACATGAAGGATTATATTGATATAATGGCAGAAGAGAGCAATAAAGTACCTGCAAAGGATGCGGCTCTTGTGATAGGCTGGGATGAGGTAATTGAGAGGGCGTTGGTCCAGGAAGGCTTTATGGCGAAGCATGGCAGCTCTGCCAAGATTGAAAGCATAAAGAAGCTGCAGAAAAAATATATTACTTTCATGCTTTACGGATTGAATAATACTCCTCTTTTCAGCTATGATACAAAATTGATGAATCCTGAAGCAAAAGAAGTATACATCAAAGCTGTAAAAGACAATGCAGACAGTGAGCTGATGAAGCTTCTGGGCGGATATATGGAAATCCTCGAGAAATCGGATTACAAGCTGTCCGAGGAGGCAGATAAATTCAGAAAAAATGCCGAGGGGCAATATTAGCATTCAGACTTGAAACGGTCATTAGTATATGTTAGCATAATAATAACTGAATAGCTTAAGTACTAGGGGGGCTGGTAAGGCCAGCTGAGATAGAGAGCCCGAATCTCTGACCCTTTACCTGATCTGGATAATGCCAGCGTAGGGAAGTAATATGTTTATAACATATAAGCATAAATCCTTATAATGGGGTTTATGCTTTTTCTTTAAATCCCCCTAGTGTAAATCTACATGATATAGGAGGGTTTTTTTATGCAAACTAAAAAGCTTACATTTTCAGCATTGCTTGTGGCAATAGGGACAATAGCGTCCAATTTGGTCTACATACCGGTAGGGGCGGCCAAATGCTTTCCGGTGCAGCATACAATAAATGTATTGTCTGCCGTGATGTTAGGCCCGTGGTATGGCTTGGCCAATGCATTCCTGATTTCCCTGCTGAGGAACATGCTGGGTACAGGCTCCATTTTGGCTTTCCCCGGGAGCATGGTTGGGGCTTTTATAGCCGGGGTTATGTATTTGAAATCCGGCAGGAAGCTGTTTGCCGCAGCCGGAGAAATATTCGGTACGGGTATATTGGGAGGCCTGCTGGCTTTTCCCATAGCCAAATTTGTGATGGGGAATGATGCAGCGGCCTTTTACTTCGTAGTACCTTTTTTAATAAGCACTGTTGGCGGCAGTATGATTGGCTATGCAATTCTGGGAGTGATGGAAAGAAGCCAAATACTGAAGAAAACAGGCATTTAGCGGGAGGAATTGATATGAAAAATGTTTTGACCATAGCAGGCTCGGACAGCTGCGGGGGTGCAGGAATCCAGGCGGATCTGAAAACCTTTTCCGCCCACGGGGTTTACGGAATGAGCGTTATTACTGCAGTAACCGCTCAGAACACACAGGGGGTCCTGGCAGTTCAGGATATTTCAGTTGAATTGATAGAGAAGCAAATAGAAGCAATATTTGAAGATATAAGGGTTGACGGCTTGAAAATCGGAATGGTCTCACAGATAGGCACGATAAATGCCATAGGGGAAGAACTGCGTTACTATAAGCCTTTAAATATTGTCCTGGATCCGGTTATGGTTTCCAAAAGCGGGTATCATCTATTGCAGCAGTCGGCAAAGGAAGCATTAATCAAAAGTTTGGTGCCCCTGGCAACAATTGTCACGCCTAACATTCCGGAAGCGGAAGTACTTACCGGAATGAAAATCGGAAGTATTGAAGAAATGGAACAAGCTTCAAGGCTGATATTTGAAATGGGTCCCCAAAATGTGCTAATTAAAGGAGGCCATCTTGATGATGATGCAACGGATATTCTGTTTGACGGCAGCAAAATCAGCTGCCTGAAGGGCAAGAGGATTAACACTAAGAATACTCACGGAACAGGCTGCACCCTTTCGGCGGCTATTGCCTCCAACCTGGCTAAAGGGTATTCTGTTGCAGAAGCTGTTGCATTGGCAAAGGAGTACATTACAATTGCAATCGAAAATTCCCTGTCCATAGGCAAGGGGGTAGGGCCTACAAATCATTTTTACACGTTATACAAGAAAGCGGGTATGACGGATGAATAGGGAGGCGGAGCGGGAATTGGAAATTAAAAGAGAAGCAGCGGAGCTGCTGGCAAAGATAAAAGAATACAGGCCTTTAATCCATCATATAACAAATTATGTTACTATGAATGACAGTGCCAATGCCGTGCTTGCAATAGGAGGCTCTCCCATTATGGCAAAGGACCCCTCGGAGGTTGAAGAGGTGGCGGCAATGTCAAAAGCATTGGTGCTAAATATGGGGACACCAGATAACAATAATTTCAGGTCAATGCTGCTGGCAGGCAAAAAGGCAAAGGAAATAAGGATTCCTGTAATTTTTGATCCGGTTGGTGCCGGAGTTACTTCCTTTCGCAGAGAAATGTGCTATAAGATACTTTCAGATATCAAGCCCGATGTAATCAGGGGGAACATTTCGGAAATCATGTATTTGGCAGGCAAAGAACTCTGTTCTTGCGGAGTAGACTCAAATTGGGATATTGATAATGCTGCGGGGATAGTTCAGGGTTTGGCGAAGGATTTAAATTGCGTGGTTGCTGCCACAGGCAGGATGGATCTGGTTTCAGACGGAAGCACCATTTATATAATAGAAAACGGACACGAAATGCTTTCAAAAATTACCGGAGCGGGATGTATGACTTCATCCCTTGTCGGCACTTTCTGCAGCATGACAGAGAGCTGTTTGGCAGGGGCTGTGGGAGGCACAATGACTATGGGAATTTCAGGACAGCTTGCAAATGCATGTTTAATGCCGAATGAAGGCATAGGAATGTTCAAGGTAAGGCTTTTTGACAGCATGTATAATTTGAACAAGGATATATTTATGAAAGAAGGTGTGGTGTATGCCGGATAAAGGACTGTTGAACTATTCCTTATATCTTATAACCGACAGAAAAGTACTTGGAGGGAAGGAACTGCCCGGCTGCATTGAGGATGCGATAAAGGGCGGAGTGACATTAGTGCAGCTTAGGGAAAAGAATATAAATACTTTTGATTATTATAACCTGGCTTTAAAGGTTAAAAAGCTGGTGAGGAAATACGGAATTCCCATTATAATTAACGATAGGGTTGATATAGCATTGGCTGTGGATGCGGACGGAGTGCATCTGGGTCCTGAGGATTTGCCCATAGCAGCTGCCAGAAAGCTTATGGGAAACGGTAAAATAATAGGCGCTTCTGCCAATTGCATTGAAGAAGCACTTGAATTTCAAAGACAAGGGGCAGATTACCTGGGGGTTGGTGCACTGTTTCCGACTAAAACAAAAAGTGATACCGATCATGTTACACTGATCCAATTGAAGGCAATAAAGGAAGCAGTACATGTACCCGTAGTGGGCATTGGCGGAATAAATATAGAAAACGCCGCTTCAGTTAAAGCTGCGGGAGTTGATGGAATAGCGGTGGCCTCAGGAATCTTAGGAAGGGAGAGTATTGTTGAAGCCGCTCGCAGACTTAAGGGAATATAATATTTTCTTTGAAATATGTCGAATATACAGTTATAATGAATATACAATCAAATAAAAGATAGAACTGTTGCACATTTGAAGAAGAATGCGTCACATTATTCGTAATATGTGAAAAGGAGGATTTCTATGTGGAAAGAGTTTAAGGCTTTTGCAATGAAGGGAAATGTAATAGATTTGGCGGTTGGTGTAATAATCGGCGGAGCCTTCGGGAAAATAGTCTCTTCGTTGGTTAATGACATAATAATGCCTTTAGTCGGCTTGCTGATTGGGAAGCTGGACTTTTCCAATTTATTCATAACCCTGGGTGACGGAAGCTTCAAAACCTTGGCGGAAGCCAAGGAAGCAGGTGTCGCTACCTTGAATTACGGATTATTCATTAACAATATCATAGACTTTCTAATAGTTGCTTTTTCAATATTTATAATTATAAAACAAATAAACCGTATTCCCAAAAAGAAGGAGGAACCTGCCCCTGTTCAGACAAAGTCCTGCAAGTACTGCTTCAGCGAAATACATATTGATGCAAGCAAATGCCCGCATTGCACTTCAAATTTGAATGAGTGATTAAAGTGAATGATTAAAAAATGCGTCGCAGACGCATTTTTTTTGTTTAAATTACCGCGATAAAGGTTATCATAATATTTTAAGAATTTTTATTGATAAACATTGATAATATTTACACAATATGATAGAATGAAATAGTAATAAATATTTAACAAACAATTTGGAGGAGGAAACATGAAAAAAGTATTATCAATCGTTTTAGTACTGACATTAGCACTTTCAGTACTGGCTGGATGTTCAGCACCCGCAGCACCGGCAGAACCTGCAGCTCCGGCAGCACCTGCAGCACCCGCAGCAGAAAACGGAAGTATTGTTAAATTAGGTCTTGGACATATTACTACAATTGCCAAATCAAAGGATCTTGGAAAAGATGCAGAAGGCAAAGAAGTTCTTCCTTTGGGCCAGGTTGACACAGTTATGGCTGCTGTCGGCTTCGACAAGGATGGAAAAGTTGTTTCAGTGACTATAGACAATGCACAGACTAAGGTTACTTTTGATGCAGCTCTTCAGGTTACATCTGATATAAAAGCTGAAGGCAAGACAAAGGTAGAACTTAAAGAAGAATATGGAATGATTAAGGCTTCATCAATAGGCAAAGAATGGTATCAGCAGGCTGACGCCCTTGGACAGTGGATGGTTGGCAAGACTGTTGATGAAATAAAGGCTATGAAGACAAAGAACAAGGATGCATCACATCCTGCAGTTCCTGACATTCCTGAGCTTACATCATCTGTTACCGTATCTGTACAGGAATACATTGCAGCAGTTGCAGAAGCTTATGAAACTGCTGTCGATGTAGCAGGCGGTGAAAAGGTTGGACTTGGACATGTAATAACAACAGGTAAATCAAAGGGGCTTGGAAAAGATGCAGAAGGCAAAGAAGTCCTTCCCTTCGCCCAGGTTGATACAGTCATGGCAGCTACTGCCTTTGACAAAGACGGCAAGGTTGTTGGAACTATCATAGACAATGCACAGACTAAGATTACTTTTGACAATGCCGGTAAAGTAACTGCAGATAAGGCAGCTGAATATCCGACAAAGGTAGAGCTTAAAGAAGGCTATGGAATGATCAAGGCTTCATCGATAGGCAAGGAATGGTATCAGCAGGCTGACGCCCTTGGACAGTGGATGGTTGGCAAGACTGTTGACGAAATAAAGGCTATGAAGACAAAGAACAAGGACGCATCACATCCTGCAGTTCCTGACGTTCCTGAGCTTACATCATCTGTTACCGTATCTGTTCAGGATTATATTGCAGCAGTTGCGGAAGGTTATGCAAACGCAAAATAAGGCGTATAAATAATTAGGATGATTAATCCCCCGCCAAATTTGGAGGGGGATTTTTTTTGCATAAAACATGGATTATTTGCTATAATAGCTTTGCTAATAAAATTAAGGGTGATAAGAATGAAAAAAACTTCCGTTATTGTAATTACATTGGTTATTCTGCTATCGGTTTTATCAGGATGTGGGAAAACTCCGGAAATAGTATTAACTAAATACAGTGACACCTTTTTCGGAACTTTTGATACGCTGACTCAGGTAGTGGGCTATAACAAAAACGAGCAGGAATTTATGGAGTATTTTGAGAAGATGCGCGCTCGTTTTGAAGAACTGCATAAGCTGTATGACATATATAATGATTACGAAGGTATCAATAATATCAAGACAATAAATGATAATGCAGGAATCAAACCTGTAAAGGTGGATAAGGAAATAATAGATCTCATACTGTTTGCGAAGGAATGGCATGCAAAAACAGGCGGGCGAACCAACATTGCAATGGGTGCGGTGCTTTCAATATGGCATGATTATCGCGAGCAGGGAGAGGGCGACCCCGTGAATGCTAAGCTGCCTCCTTTGGAAGAGCTTAAAGAAGCAAGGAATCATACTGACATAAATAAAGTAATAGTGGATGAAGCAAATAGTACGGTATTTTTGGCCGATAAGGTAATGCGCCTTGATGTCGGAGCCATAGCAAAAGGCTTTGCCACTGAGCTGGTTGCCAAGGAAATTATGTCGGAAGGCTTTACTTCAGGCATCATAAGTCCCGGAGGCAATATCCGCGTACTTGGAAAGCCACTTGACGGATTACGTGATTACTGGGGTATAGGTATACAGGATCCGGACAAAATGTTTGCAGCTGTTGAAGAGAACCTGTTGGATACGATATTTGTCAATAACGCTGCAGTAGTCACCAGTGGGGATTATCAAAGGTATTATGTGGTTGGAGGTAAGACCTATCATCATTTGATTGATCCGGATACACTCATGCCCGGGGAGTACTACCGTGCAGTTACGGTAGTTGCTCAGGATTCCGGGCTTGCAGATTTTTTGTCCACTACCGTATTTCTGCTGCCTTATGACAAAAGCCGTAAGCTTGTGGAAAGCCTTGACAACGTTGAGGCGGTGTGGGTTATGCCCGATGGGAAGATCGAGGCTACGGATGGAATGAAAAAGATAATGAAGAGCCATGGAGCGACCGGTTCAAAGGCTGAATAGTGTATTTTTTGTATCAATTGCCTCTCGCGATGAATATTATGGTATTATTCATCAATCTTGCAGGAGGCGGTTATATGGAAATATTGACATTGGGCTCCAGGGGCCCTGCAGTAAAGCTTATACAAAGCCTGTTAATAAGAATCGGATATAATCCGGGGCCGGTAGACGGAATCTTTGGACAGGTTACCCGTGAAGCGGTAAGGGAATTTCAGCTGGATAACGGACTTGAACCCGACGGAGTTGTAGGCCCTGCTACCTGGAGCAGGTTTGAGAGATTTCTGATTGGTTATGACACCTATACCATACGGCAGGGGGATACTCTTTACAATATATCCCGAAAGTATTACACTTCTTTGAATGCTGTAATGACGGCCAACCCGGGAATTGATCCCGGGAACCTCAGAGTAGGGCAGGTAATCACAGTTCCCTATGGTATTGATGTGGTTTTTACCGATATCGATTATACATATGAGATAATGGACAGGGACATAAGAGGACTCAAAGCAAGATATCCCTTTATTCAAGTGGGTATTGCGGGAAGAAGTGTCCTTGGAAAAAACCTTTATTATATAAAACTGGGCAATGGGCCTTCGGAAGTTTTTTATAACGGTGCACACCATGCACTTGAATGGATTACGGCTCCGCTGCTTATGAAATTTATTGAGAATTATGCCCGGGGATATGCAAGGAATTCCAGTATCCAAGGCTATAATATACGTGACCTTTGGAACAGGGGCAGTATTTATATTATGCCTATGGTAAATCCGGATGGAGTTGATTTGGTGCTGGAAGGGCTGAAAAGGGATAACCCGTATTATAATCGGCTTATTGCCTGGAACGATACAGGACTGCCTTT
>JAKJBT010000070.1 GCA_022706865.1 Bacillota bacterium | reverse complement strand
CACTTTTATGCATTTTGGCAACAGGCCTCTGATATGGCTTTGGTAAAAAGTTCGTGAAGCCGGCATGGAGGCCGGCTTAGGTGTCTCGGGCCATGGAGGGCCTTTTGACACCGGCAGAACTTTTCCAAAAGCATTGCAGTAGGCCTGTCAAAATCATAATCCGTGTGCCTCGATATACTATACTGTCTCTTGCGGAAGGTTATGCAAACTTCAGATGCGTCCCATTCTTCTTCTGTTGTACAGCTAATACAAATGCTGTATAATAAATTCATATAAAATATATGGGGGTTTTAGCATTGAGATACATAGATTTGAGAAGCGATACGGTTACCCAGCCTACGGATGAAATGCGGGAGGCAATGGCAAAAGCAATAGTTGGCGATGATGTATACGGTGATGATCCTACTGTATGCCTTTTGGAAAAAAAAGCCGCAGAATATGCCGGCAAAGAAGCTGCTCTTTTTGTCCCCAGCGGCACCATGGGGAATCAGCTGGCAGTTATGACCCACACAAAAAGGGGAAATGAGATTATTGCGGAAGAAAACTGCCATATAATACAGCACGAGGTTGGAGCTGTAGCAATACTGTCCAGTGCAATGGTGAGGACAATCAGAGGAGAAAAGGGTGTCATGAATCCCCAGGATGTTTTAAACGCAATTCGCGGCAATGACATACACTACCCTGAAACCGGACTTATCTGCATGGAAAACGCATTGTCAAACGGAACTGTTGTACCCCTTGAGGTAATGAAAGAAATATATACAATTGCAAGAAACCATAATATTCCTGTACATCTCGACGGTGCAAGGCTTTTCAATGCCGCTGCATACCTGGGAGTGGATGCGGCACAGATTACTCAATATACTGACTCTGTTATGTTCTGCCTTTCCAAGGGCATGTGCGCTCCAGTAGGGTCGATGCTTGCAGGCAGCAAAGAGTTCATAGAAAAGGCAAGAAAGAACCGGAAGATTCTGGGAGGCGGGATGCGCCAGGCAGGAATACTTGCCGCTGCAGGCCTCATTGCCCTGGAAAAAATGTCAAAACGTCTTCACATTGATCATGAAAATGCAAAATATCTGGCAGAACGCCTTATGTCGATACCGGGAATAAAGCTAGATTATAAGGATGTTCAAATTGACATGGTTTTCTTTGACATGGAAGAGACAGGAATAAGCTCAGACAAGCTTGTAGATGAATTATTCAAAAAAGGAATAAAGATAAACGGCGCCGAAGGCGGGCTTATGAGATTCGTTACCAACAACGATGTTACCAGGGAAGATATCGACTATACCGTACAGTGCATAAAAGAACTCGTTCAGCCATAGCTGAACGAGTTTTTCCTACCATCCCTTTGCTATCCGGAGTATTTCATCCGGTATATCCCCTGCAAGAAAATCATTTATTGCGCCTTCAATAATATCAATAGCAGTATCCAATTCTTCCTTTTTAATTATCAAAGGCGGCTGGATACGCAATACGTTATTGGCAAAGAATGTAAGGATAAGCCCCTTTTCCCAGCAACGGTAGCATATCTTCGACGCTGCTTCCTTGTTTCTTTCCTTTGAAACCCTGTCCTTTACAAGATCAACACCTATGGATAAGCCTAACCCTCTTACGTCTCCTATGAGGGTATATTTATCTTTCATAAGGTTAAGGCGCTCCTTTACATACTCTCCCATTTCCCTTGTGTGCTCAATCAGGTTTTCGTCTTCAATAACCTTTAGAGTAGCAACGGCTGCGCTGCAGCAAACAGGATTCCCTGCTGTAGTAAAAGCGTGAGCCGGAGCCTGCCATGACTGCATGATTTCTTCCCTTCCGACAATAGCGCTGAGAGGCAATCCTGAGGCAAGGGATTTTGCAATTATCACAATATCCGGCTCAATATCAAAGTGCTCTATCCCAAACCACTTTCCGGTCCTTCCCAATCCCTGCTGCACCTCTTCGCTTACAAAAAGAATACCATTGGCCTTGCATATTTCATAAAGGCTTTCCATATATTTTTTCGGAGGCACCACCAGGCCTGCATCCCCCGCAACAGGCTCTATTATCACTGCTGCTATCTCTTCAGCCGGAATATAGTACTCCAATGCCGCTTCAAACTGCTTCAGGCATTCAAGACTGCAGGTATCTTCCTTCTGGCCGAATTTACATCTGTAACAGTCAGGATATGGAATATGGAAAATATCCGGCAGCATAGGTCCGATTTTTCTTCTCATATTCAAGCTGATTGCTGATAAGGACATGGAACCATAAGTTGAACCGTGATAGGCCTGAATGAATGAGACTATCTTGCTTCTGCCGGTATAGCACCTTGCCAGCTTTATCATCCCATCATTGGCATCAGAACCGGAAAGGCCAAAAGCCACTCTTTTCCTGTAATTCCCCGGAGTAATCTCACAAAGCTTATTTGCCAGCTCCACAAGAATTTCATTATAAGAATAGACCGGCGAATAATGAGTGAACTTCTTTGATTGTTCTATAATAGCTTCAACTACTTTAGGATGGCAATGGCCCACATTTAAGGAACTGGCGCTGGAAAAAAGGTCAATAAAACTGTTTCCGTCAATATCCTCAACTATTGACCCGTAACCCCTCTTAACCGCCAGGGGATAATAAGGCAGCCTGAAACAGGATGACAGTACATTGTCATCTTCATTGACCAGCTTTTTGCACATTTCATAGTTCATTTGCTAACCCTCCCATAGTAAGAAATGCTATAAACTATTATAATTTTGCCCATCCGATTAGTCAACTTTACCCCTGTCTTCCGGCCTTCTGGCTTCTCAACAGGAATATGAAAAAGGGGCCGCCCATTATCGAAGTCATCACTCCCACCGGAATCTCCGCCGGCTGAATCAGCATCCTGCCGGCAGTATCCGCCAGCACCAGGAGTATTGATCCCAAAAGTGCCGAGTAAGGTATTACACTTTTATTGTCTGAACCTATTATCAGCCTGATGATATGGGGGGCAACCAGTCCCAGGAATGCTATCGTCCCTCCGGTAGAAACCACACTGCCGACAACAAGTGCACAGGTTATAAGAAGTACGTTTTTCAATGCAAAGGTATTTATACCCAAATGATGGGCAGCATCTTCTCCCATCATAAGAATGTTAAGCTCCCTGGTATAATACATCAGCACTGCCAAAGAGGGTATTATAATTACTGCAGATATGAAAAGCTCATTCCAGGTTGCCATAGATAGGCTTCCCATTGTCCAGAAGACTATATGTTCAATTTTATCATGATTCAGCATCATAAGGAAAGATATCACGGACGCAAGAAAATAGCTCACTGCAACACCGGCCAACAGAAGGGAATTGATAGACATCCTGTTTCTAGTATATGCAAGGCTGTACACGAAAAATAACGTGAGAACCGCACCCATAAATGCAAATATTCCTGTGGTCTCCATCCCAAAAATCCTTGCATTCAGGCCTGTGATAATTGAAATCACCGCGCCCAGGGCGGCGCCGGAAGACATCCCCAGGGTATAAGAATCCACCAGGGGGTTCTTGAATATCGCCTGCATCACTCCTCCCACTGCAGCAAGCCCGGCTCCCAGGACAGCTGCAAGCAGTACCCTCGGAAGCCTTATATCCATAAGAATAGAGGCGTTGACCGTATCAGCACCCTTTGTCAGTATTTCAATTATTTCTGTTGTACTGATTTTTACGGCACCTGTTGATGCTGCAAAAATCAATGATAATACAAGAGAGGCAATCAAAAATACAAGTACCAGCCAGTTTCTATTCTTTACTTTCCCCATGAGTTTCTACCGCCTTTATAATTTCTTCCTTCAATGCTTTGCTGTCCGTCAGAATTGAATTGTTACGTGACTTTATCCTTTCATACAGCCTGCATGCGGTGCCATTCGTGTAATCTCTCGCTGCAAAGCTATCATCCTCCAGTATAAACAGGGGCTTGCCTTCCATGTCCTTTTCGAGCAGGAGTTCAAGATTCTTAAGGTTTGATTTGCCCAAATACAATCCGGTCAGCACTATGGCATCGGCAGCCATGGCAAGCTCCTTATTTCGGGCATAGGCTTCCCCGGATATTCCCACAAAAGGCACCTCCTCAGCAATCTGCATATTATTTTCCTTTGAGATCTTCCAGTCAAGGTCGCCTATAGCCAGCACACCGCTGCTGAGGTCAAAGCCTTCGGAGCACAGCCTGCTTATTATATCGCTGCCGCTTCCCCCTCCGCATATGACATGAACCCGTATCCCCATTTTATCTATATTGGGTTTGGTCAGGGCATATATGTAAGGCTTGTTTCCTACAGGACTGACTGAAACATATACATCCGTATCAAATATTTCCTTGATGCCGGCGGCAGTCAGGGTCTCGAAGGGGGTTCCCTGCCGCATGATCATCCCAGCCTTCATCATTACGATATAGTCACCGTATGCGGAAGCCAGATTAAGATCGTGCAGTACGGCAATTGCCGTAAGCTTCCTGTCAACACACATCTTTTTTATTAGATTCAGTATTTCCACCTGGTGCTGAAGATCCAGATGGGATACCGGTTCATCAAGTATAAGTATATCCGTATCCTGCGCAAATGCTTGTGCAAGAATCACCCTTTGCCGCTCTCCCCCGGAAAGCTCCATAAAGCTCCTGTCTTTCAGGTGTGTTGTATTTGTATATTCCATAGCTTTTTCTGCGATCTCAAAATCTTTTCCGGTCTCTCCCTTAAGCTTGTTTATATACGGATACCTGCCCATAAGCACAACATCGGAAACCTTGAAATCAAATTCAAGAGAGGTATTCTGAGGTACAAAGGAAACCATTCTGGCAATAGAACGATGCTTAATATCATTGATGCTTCTGCCATCAAAACACACATCACCCTCCTGAGGCTTCAAAGCAGCTGAAATGACTCTAAGAAGGGTACTTTTGCCCGACCCGTTAGGCCCCACTATGCAAAAGAAACACCCTTTACCGATATTCATATCCACCTGATCAAGAACCTTTTTAATATCATAGCTAAAGCTCAGTTTTTCAACACTTATCTGATAATCCAGTTAAACTCACCTCCCGAAGCACTGCAGCCCGGCTCAATTATTCTCCATGCAAAACCTTTGACATATCTTCTATTGCCTGTACTATTCTTGGCCCCGGCCTGGATATTATGTTATCATCCGGCATAATATGTACCTTTCCCTGCTTTACGCATTCAAGGAGGCTGAATAACCTGTCCCCGGACAGATCCTCCTTAGTCATTCCTTCATCCGTAGAGTGGAGGGCAGCTATAAGCATATCCGGATTATCCTTTATCATCTCTTCCGCACTGTAATTTGCCCAACCTTCAACTTTTTCGGCAACATTTATCCCTCCGGCAGCTTTTATAACATCATTTATAAAGGTTTTTGAGCCGGCTGTAAAAAGAGGATCCTTCCACACCAAATAAAATACCCTGGGTTTTTCCTTATCTTTATACTTTGTTTGTATTTCAGCTATTTTACTCTTCATCCCGTTTACGATTGCTTCTGCCTCGGCAGCAGTTCCGGTTACCTGGCCTACGAGTTTTATGCTGTGATATATCGTATCAAAGTCTTCCGCTTCAGTAATTATTACGGGAATACCCATCTTCTCAAGGGCCTCTGCAGTTTCCTCCTTTACATGACCTGCCAGCACAACATCAGGCTGTACCTTCCTGATAAGCTCCATATTCGGCTCATCATAATCCCCTATTTTTTCAACTTTCTTGGCTTCCTCAGGATAATCACAGTAGTTGGTTGCCCCGACAACCCTGTCCCCTGCCCCAAGAGCAAAAAGTATTTCTGTAGTGGACGGTGACAGTGAGACTATTCTCTGAGGAATCTTATCCAGTGCTATGCTCCTGCCTTTAATATCCGTGACTTCAATTATTGCCGTATCCTCAAACTCTTTATTCTGCCGAGAATCAGCGCAGCCAAAAAGGCCAAGTATTGTTATGCATGCAATTAACAGTATTATAAGCTTTTTCATATGACAAACCTCCCGTTAAACATAGTCCATAATTCATGTTAAACAAAAAGTTCCTTCTACTGAATAGAAGGAACAAAAATGCTGTTCAAGCACCTCCCTATCTCTCGTAGGTAAGCTTCTGATTCAGGCAGGTCTCCTGGCTCCGGTTCGTCGTATTCCTAAGCCTTCCCGGAGTAACTCCAGTGGCGTGTCTAGGATACTCACCTTCACAGTGGCGGGACCGCATGGGACTTTCACCCATTTCCCTTTTAAGCTTCTGCAGGAAATTAACTGCAGTTATGCACCTGAACTATTTCTCTGTTCAATTAATTCTGATTCTATCATAATGCCGGCAGCTTTACAATAGAATGGCCGATCAAATCCTGTTAAGCCAGAACCCTCCTATTTCAACTATTCCCTCCTTGGAGTCATAATTGAAGATAAACTCATAATGGGACCTGCCCACTGGCTCGTCCTCATATTTCAAGCTGAAGGGAGATCCTTTATAAATCGTCTCAAATATATCATAGTACATGATTGTATTCCCCATAACCTTATATTTTCCCCTCTGTTTGATTATGGTGTCGTTGATACCTGCTGCACTGACCTTTATCAGTTCATAGGTACCGTCACTGTTGAACCTGTATGCTGTCGCATATGACGGCAGGTTCCCTGATCCGCTTTCTATATCCTTTATTGCTGCAAACAGGTCAGTGCCTGTATCTGACCAGGTGCCTGCAAGAATTTCTGCAGGAAAGTTATCCTTGTATTGTATGAATAATGTATCATCATTGCTGCTGGTTTCCACATCCATTTCCATGGCAGATATGAAGAGATTAATTGGAATATACATCTTTCCGGCGATTATGTACGGAGCCATACCGGCATCGACTTTTTTACCGCCGACTATTGCTTCAGTGCTGCCTTCCCGCATTTCCACCTTCAGTACGACATCCTCTCCGCTGTTCCATTGGACAGTTATGCTGCCTCCGATAATTTCAACCTCAGGATAGGTATGGCTTCCGGCATAAGGCAGCTTAAAGGCATATTTGAACCTTTCAGCCCCTATAAAAATATAATAGAACCCATCCTTGCTCCTGATATGATAATTATCCCTGAATATTACCGTATCGTTTATGACTATCTGATCCCAGGCATAGGATCCTGTGCCGGATCCGCTGCCTGCCGTGCCCTCATCTTCAGCAGGCTCATTATCAGCAGACAGGTATGCTTCGTATATCCTTGCCGCAATTAGTACAGCCATTTCCCTCGTACAGGTACCTTTGGGATTTATCCTTCCGCCGGCGCCCCTCAAAAAACCATTCTCAGTCATGAATTTAACAGATTCTATAGCCCAATCGGATACTTCATTTTCATCGGCAAATATCCCGCCTTTTCCTGCAGGGAATTGAAAATTCAGGGGAATTGCCTGTATTGTCCTGTACATCATTGCAGCCATCTGTTCACGGTTAATGAACAGCTCAGGTGAAAAAAGCCTCTTTTGCAGGTCTGTGTCGTTAACTATTTTCAAGCTGTAAGCCTTTAATACCTCCGGATTGTCAGTATCGGAAAAAACATTCATATCAGAATATACTGCTGCTTTTCCGGTTTTTATTTCATACAGTCTTACGGCAATTTCTGCAAATTCCTCCCTTGTAATCGGTACATTCATATTATCCCTGATCCTGTCTGTAATCAGTCCGTATCCGGCTGCCTTATCAAGCTCCGGTACAGCCCAGGGGCTGGCACCCTTGTACGGAGCTTCTTCTGCAAACCCGCAAAGTGCCAGTACGGCTGTAAATATAAAAACCATTATAATTATTCTAAGTACCCTTTTCATGTTAACCCCCTCTAAAACCATACAGTCCGGCAGTCTTACGCTATCCGTACATTAAGCATAGTATATATCAATATTCTATCACTAAATTTTAATATTTGATATAATATTTATTGCAAGGAGTTGGGTATCTTGAGTAATAGGAGAAAGGGACCGATAAAAAAGGATTTTGATTACGAAGAGGATTATTATGACCGCCTGAAGCATGGAAGCAGAAGCAATAACCCATACAGAGGCTTTACCAATAAGGCAACCAGGAAAAAAACAGAATTTGATTATGAAGAGGACGCCTACGAACCGGAGAAAAATAAGTGAATATAAATCAAGTGTGTTTATCTTAAGCCTTTAGCAGTTATCATATCAATAAAAAGAGGAACTAAAGCGGGATCAAACTGGGCTCCGGCATTCACGGAAAGTTCATGCAGGGCTTCGTCTACAGTCCCGGCAGGTTTATAAGGCTGCTGATGTGTCATGACATCAAAAGCATGCAGAATGGATATAATTCGCGACATAAGGGGAATATCTTCCCCTTTCAGTCCATGAGGATAGCCCTGGCCGTTCCACCATTCATGGTGATATAAAATTACACCGGATAAATGGGCAAATTCTCCGGAAATCTGGGCTAATCGATATCCGATTTCAACATGTTTTTTCATAATAGACCATTCTGATTCATCAAGCTGGGACTCTTTCAGGACTATATCTTCAGGTATGCCGATTTTGCCTATGTCATGCAGGCTTGCAGCCTGTACGAGGTATTTGCAGTTTTCCCTTGAAAGGTTAAGAACTGCCGCAAATTCTTTACCTAAAGCTGCCAGCCTTTCAATATGTTCTTTGGGCTCATAGCCTTTTTTATGCAGCAAATTGCCTAATACTTTAACAAAAGCCAGCCTTGTTTTCTTACCTCCCTTAATATACTCTCATTTTCTTTAAATATCTTCATGTTTCGTAGATTTTCAATTTGTTTAGGTTGAGCTTTTCCCTTGGATATAGCATAATTGCTGGTCGATGTGTGGTTTTAGGCAGA
>JAKJBT010000069.1 GCA_022706865.1 Bacillota bacterium | reverse complement strand
CTGCTATAACATGGCAGGAGATAGTAATGATATTGATATCATTTGTTCTGATATACTTAGCTCTTGTAAAGGGCTTTGAACCGTTATTATTATTACCTATTGCCTTTGGGATGCTTCTTGCCAACCTACCTTTGGCAGGGCTCAATGCAGAACCTGTATATCAGATAGTTACAGATCCTGTAACAGGAGAACATACCCATAAGATGGTGGATGCCGGTGGCTTGCTGTACTGGTTGTACAGGGGAGTTAAGCTAGGGATATATCCTCCCCTCATATTCCTGGGGGTTGGAGCCATGACGGACTTCGGGCCTCTTATTGCCAATCCGAGAAGTATACTTCTGGGGGCCGCAGCACAGCTTGGAATATTTACAACCTTCCTGGGCGCATTGGCATTGAACTTCATACCCGGGCTAGGATTCAGCATTCCGGAAGCAGCTTCCATAGGAATAATAGGCGGAGCGGACGGACCGACAGCCATATATCTGACTGCAAAGCTGGCACCTCATCTGCTGGGGCCAATAGCAGTGGCGGCATATTCATATATGGCTCTGGTGCCTCTGATTCAGCCTCCGATAATGAAAGCCCTGACTACCAAGGCTGAAAGGGAAATAGTAATGGAACAGCTGAGGCCTGTATCCAAGCTTGAGAGACTGGTATTTCCGGTATTGGTTACATTAGTGGTTTCATTGGTTCTTCCTGCAGCGGCATCCCTGATAGGTATGCTCATGTTCGGCAATCTGCTCAGAGAAGCGGCAATGATGCAGAGTACATTGAACAGATTGATGAAAACCGCGGAAGGGGAATTGATGAACATAGTTGTTATTTTCCTCGGAACTACCGTAGGGGCTACAGCGAACGGGGAATTGTTCCTTTCTCCCAGGACTCTGGCAATAATATTCCTTGGCTTGGCGGCTTTCTCGGGAGGAACGGCAGGCGGTGTACTGTTCGGCAAGATAATGTGCAAAATGACAGGGGGAAAGGTAAACCCGCTGATAGGCTCAGCAGGGGTATCCGCAGTGCCTATGGCAGCCAGGGTATCTCAAAGGGTAGGACAGGAAGCCAATCCTTCAAACTACCTTCTGATGCATGCTATGGGGCCAAACGTTGCAGGAGTTATCGGATCTGCAGTTGCAGCCGGTGTTCTTCTTTCAATGTGTAAATTTTAGAAACGATTTAAAAAATCAGACAAGAAATTGTCTGATTTTTTTATTGAGTTATAGTAGAATAATTATATAAAGTACGAGGCATGAGGCGGTAGATAATAGAGCCGGCTTCGGAGCATGAGCGGGTAATGAGGTGTAAGCCAGCATGAAGAATAAGATACTTGAAGAATTAAAGTTAAATAGCGGGCAGGCGGTATCGGGTGAAGAGATGAGCAGGAAGCTTGGGATATCCAGAACAGCTGTATGGAAGCATATAAGAAAGCTTCGCAGCGAAGGATACAGTATAGAATCCCAGACCAACAGCGGGTATAAGCTGGTAGGGAGTCCTGATGTCCTGTCCTCCGGTGAGCTTGGGCCTTTTTTGCATACCGAATCCATAGGCAGAAATATTATATATTTAGACAGTATTGATTCCACTAACACATATGCAAAGAAAAAAGCCGAGGGATCCTTTACGGAGGGTACCGTAGTAATTGCCGATGAACAGACCGGCGGAAGGGGGAGGCTTGGAAGGCATTGGGTTTCCACAAAAGGAAAGGGTATATGGATGACCATTATGCTGAAGCCTGATATACTGCCTTCTGATGCGCCAAAGCTGTCAATTGTCGCTGCCCTTGCTGTTACTAATGCAATCCGAAGCTGCTGTCAGCTGGATGCAGAAATAAAATGGCCCAACGACATAGTTGCAGGAGGCAAAAAGCTTTGCGGGATACTTACAGAAATGAGCGCAGAGGATGATGAGATCAAATATGTTATTATAGGAATTGGAATAAATGCAAACATGGATAATGATGACTTCGGGCAGGAAGTATCAAGAATTGCCACATCAGTAAAGATTGAAAAGGGCAAGCCTGTATCAAGAAGAGCCCTGGCAGCTTCTGTACTGTATGAGTTTGAGCAGATACACAGGATTTTTGTCAGGGAGGTAAGCATAAAGGACTTTTTGAACGATTACAAGAGTAAGTCTGCGGTATTGGGAAAAGAGGTAAGGCTGATAAGCAGAAAGGAAGAAATCACAGGACTGGCTGTGGATATATCCGAGAAAGGCCACCTGGTTGTAAAACTTGCAGACGGTTCATACAGGGAAATAATGTCCGGAGAAGTTTCAGTGAGGGGCATGTACGGATATATATGAAATGTATGCATTTATTGAAAAAAAATTGGTGTGGTGCTAAAATTAATGCTGTATATCGTGAATATGTTTAGTGCTTTTGCTTAAGATAATAAACAATATATGGGAGGATTTATATGATACTCGTTATAGATGTTGGAAATACAAATATTGTACTAGGGATCTATTCCGGCAAGAAGCTTGCCAACTTTTGGAGGGTGAAAACCGATGCGGAAAAGACCTCTGATGAATACGGAATGATAATAAACCAGTTGTTCGAGCTCCAGGGATACAAATTTTCTGATATTGAGGCAGTGGTGATATGCTCTGTTGTACCTCCTATCATGTACACCCTTGAACACATGACAAAGAAATATTTTAACAGGGAGCCGCTGATTGTGGGGCCTGGCGTTAAGACAGGCATGAACGTAAAATATGATAATCCCAAGGAAGTAGGGACAGACAGAATAGTGAATGCCGTTGCCGCATACGAGCTCTATGGCGGACCTCTTGTAATTGTTGACTTTGGTACAGCGACCACATTTTGTGCAGTGTCAAAAAACGGAGAATATCTTGGAGGTGCAATATCTCCCGGCATCAGGATATCTATGGATGCACTTTTTGAAAGGACTGCCAAGCTGCCCAGGGTTGAGCTTGCAAAGCCCAGTACAGTAATATGCAAGAACACAATAAACAGCATACAGTCAGGGGTAATATACGGATATGTAGGACAGGTGGATTATATTGTAAGGCGCATGAAAAAGGAGCTTGGGGACACGAATACAAAAGTAATAGCCACCGGAGGCCTTTCGAAGCTGATAGCTTCTGAATCTGAAACCATTGAAATAGTGAATGGCCTGCTTACTCTTGAGGGTTTGAGAATAATATATGATAGAAACAGGGAATGATAGTGGGCGTTATGCAGATAGGGAATGTAAAGCTAAGGAATAATGTTTTTTTAGCTCCTATGGCAGGAGTTACCGATATGGCCTTCAGGATATTGTGTAAGAGGCAGGATTGCGGCCTTACTTATACGGAAATGGTCAGCGCCAAGGGGCTGCATTATAAAAGTGACAATACAGCAGTACTGTTGGAGATAGCAGAGGAAGAGAGGCCTGCAGCAGTACAGGTTTTCGGAAGTGAGCCGGATATAGTGGCAGAGGCCGCAAGACGGGCAGAAGCCGGCGGAGCAGCAATAGTAGACATAAATATGGGATGTCCCACACCTAAGATAGTAAAAAATGGTGACGGAAGTGCGCTCATGAAAAATCCGGAGCGCATAAGAGAAATAGTAAGAAGCACGGTTGCGGAAGTTATGGTTCCGGTCACCATAAAGATCAGGAAGGGATGGGATGAGGAATCTGTCAATGCAGTAGAAATAGCATCCATTGCCGCTCTGGAAGGTGCTGCAGCGGTAACTGTCCATGGCAGGACAAGAGAACAGTTCTACAGCGGCACTGCCGACTGGAATATAATAAAACAGGTCAAAGATGCCATTGATATACCTGTAATCGGAAACGGTGATGTAATTACACCCCAGGATGCCGGAAGAATGCTTGAAGAAACAGGTTGTGACGCAGTAATGATTGGAAGGGGCGCCCAAGGGAACCCATGGATATTCAAGAGAACGATAGAATTTTTGAACACCGGCTGCCTGCTGCCGGAGCCTGACTTTGAGGAAAGGATTATGACAGTCATAGAGCATATGGACATGGTAACGGAGCTTAAGGGAGAAGCAACAGGAATAAAGGAGATGCGAAAGCATACAGCCTGGTATCTTAAGGGCATGCCGGGTTCCTCAAAGGTAAAAGCGGAAATATTCAAGCTGACCACCTGCAGTCAGGTGAAGGATATATTATTTCAGTATTTGGATTATTTACAAAAGCATATATCATCTTAGTGAAAAGGGAGTGCCGCGGCACTTCCTTTTCACATTTGCGGATAAATTTCCATATTGTGAATAAAATATATAAGTACTAAAATAAAATTGTACACAATATGGTGCACAAAAATAAAAAAGTGTATTTGAGGTGTTGCTATGGATCTTGTAAGGATAGGGGAAAAGGTAATAAGCATTCCCAGAATTAACAACAAAATAAATGAGATTCTTCAGTACCGCATGCTTGGAATGTCACAGCAGGAGGCAGCCGATAAGCTGGGGGTGGAGCGCACTTTTATATCACGGCTTGAAGGCTTGGGGGAGATAAGAAAGGGTCAAAGTATAGCGGCGATAGGTTTTCCTATAAAAAACAAGACAGAGGTGGAAAATGTACTGAGGGCCTTTGGAGTTGAATACTTCTTTCTCATGTCTGAAGCTGAAAGAACGGATTATGTAAATAACTGCAGCGGAGCACAGCTGACCAACAGGATAATTGAGCTTGTCAATAAGCTCAGAAGCTTTGATACTGTAATTGTCATGGCTTCCGATTATAGGAACAGATTAGCCAGAGATTTGCTGGATAACAAGGTCATAGAGATAGATATAGGAAAATCGCCGATAAAAAAAGACGTCAATGTGAACCTGGATAATTTAACAGATATATTAAAAACATTGAAAGGATAGATATGGTATGAAACACATAGTGAGTATCAGCATAGGTTCATCCAGAAGAAACCACAAAGTGTCCATGAATATCAACAATGAAGAGATCATTGTTGAAAGGATAGGCACTGATGGGGACATTCAGATGGCAATCAAGCTTATACGCGAGCTGGATGGAAAGGTCGATGCCTTTGGAATGGGAGGAATCGATGTTTACCTTAGTGCCGGGAAGGCCCGTTATAGGATAAAGGATGCAGTTCCAATACTGGAAGCCGCGAGGATCACGCCAATGGTTGACGGCTCCGGCCTTAAAATGTCTCTTGAGAAGAATGTACCGGGCTTTATTAACGACAATGTGGAGGATATCACGGGGAAGAGCGTATTTATCATGCCTGCCATTGACAGGTACGGCATGGCTGAGGGCTTTCAAAACCTGGGCTGTGAGCTTGTGCTTGGAGATCTTATGGTTGCCCTGGGCATAAATATACCGATAAAATCCCTGAAGATGCTGGACAGAATAGCAAGTATCATTGCACCGGTTGCCTGCCGCCTTCCATTTGAAATGCTGTACCCTACCGGGAAGGAGCAGAATAAAGGAACCAGCAGGGTGGGCAAAATAGACAGGTTTTTTTATGAAGCTGATATAATTGCAGGGGATTTCCACTATATAAGGCAGTATATGCCCGGTGGGATGCAGGGGAAAATGGTTGTTACTAATACCGTCACCAATGAAGACGTAGAGTGGCTTAAAAAATGCGGAATACGTACCTTGGTTACATCAACGCCGAATCTGGGGGGTCGATCCTTTGGCACCAATGTCATTGAGGCGGTACTGGTGGCTTTGATAGGCAAAAGCATTGATGATATAACCGGTGAGGATTACCTGGGCATGCTGAAGGAGATAGACTTCAGACCAAGGGTGGAACAATTTGAAGATGGAGAATTGTTAAAGGAAGAATATATCCGATAGGCAGTTAATATTATTATATTAACAATTTTCAATATATTCGGAGGGAATGCAATGAATAATGCGGCAATAATTGTTTTTAGAAAAAGCACTCTTCCGAAAATATTGAAGTTTTTTGCGATACCCCTGGTAAACCGAATTATTGATATAAATAATGAGAAAGACAGCGTCAGGGTGTACATTATTGAATGCCCTGTAATGAAGTACCCCTTAGATAACAGGAGGGTGGGAAAATCCCTTTACCGCTTATGCATTGAGAATAACATCAGTTTCTTCATAGGAAGGAATACTGAGTATTATTCGGGAAGCGGCCTTGAACATATGGAGAACAGAATAGAAAGGGGAGATCTTGACGAAATTAAGGGGATAAAAGGCCTGGCTGCCCTTATTAAGCTTTCTCTTGTAAGAAACTCAAACCTTCTGAATAGAAACATGTGCTTTATCGGGAAGTCTTACAGCTATGAATATATAAGCACAATGCTGGAGGAAGCGACAGGGGTTTTTGTTTATGAACATGACAGAATGAGCAATAGCATTAAGAAAACAATTTTTGAAAAGCTAATGTTGGAGAGAGGAATATCTGCAGTATTTACCAAAGACCTGGGCAGAGCGATTTCTCAGTGTGATATTATTGCAGCAGATGACAGTGTAGAACTCGAATCATATAAACAGAGGCTACAAGGTAAAATATTAATTGGCGAAAATACTGTATCAGGGGATTTTGAAAAAATAGAAAGGGTGCTGTTATGGTATGAAAGCCTGGAAGGAGTGACTGAAGACAACAGCATTATTTATTATAATGATGAACTGCTTGGAATATTGAGGCATTTTTACAGGGAAAGGAATATTATAGATTTTATAAGGAGATTTCCATACATTTTATTGTCTCGCAGCTAGTGCTTATTAATATAACAAATTACTAATCCCACATAGTTTTTAATAAAAATATCAGTCAGAGCATGCACCTCTTTGCTTATTTTAGTGCCTTTCACTAATACTTGACATAAGGAAAGCACTACATTATAATAGACAAATAAAGAAAAAGAATGCTGTATATAAGGAGTTTTTGACAGCTGATAATATGATTAAGTGAAAGATTTATTATTATGGAAATACCTGTACAGCATAAAAAAATTATTTAGGTACATATTATCTTAAATAAAAATATTATAAGGGTTTCATTGTACTGGCTGGGGAACAAGCCAGATTTTATCTGTATAAGTAATTTTTATAAAACGGGAGGCAGGAGACAGTGGGTAAACAAAATATACTAACAATAGAAGGTCTGGCTAAGCTTGAGGATGAATTGGATTTTTTAAAGAGCAAGAAAAGAGCCGAGATTGCACTTAGAATAAAGCAGGCATTGGCTTTTGGAGACATAACCGAGAATTCGGAATATGATGAAGCCAAAAATGAACAGGCATTTGTAGAAGGAAGAATTGTACAGATAGAAAACATCCTTAAAACTGCCAAAGTAATAGATGATGAGGACATTCAGACTGATATTGTAAGTGTAGGCTGCAGGGTAACTCTGAGAGATGTTGAGCTGGGCGATGAGGTTGAATACTTGATTGGGGGCTCAGCTGAGGCGGATCCCATTAATCTCAAGATCTCAAACGAATCTCCCGTGGGCAAGGCTTTGATAGGCAAGACTATCGGCGATATTGTCGATATTGTTGTACCTGACGGAGTAATCAAATACGAAATACTAAACATAAAAAAATAGGGGGAGTAAGCATGGCTAATGATGAAATGAATCTCAATGAGATACTGAAGATTAGAAGGGAAAAGCTTGAACAGCTGAAGGCAATGGGGCGTAATCCCTTTGAAATATTGAAGTATGATCAGACCCATCACTCTAAAGATATCAAAGGCAATTTCGAAGAAATGGAAGGAAAGGATGTTTCCATAGCCGGAAGGATAATGTCCTTCAGGGATATGGGAAAGGCATCATTTTGTGATATACAGGACAGATACGGGAAAATTCAGGTATACATAAAGCAGGATGAACTGGGTGAAGAGGAATATAAGATTTTCAAGTCCTATGATATAGGTGATATTGTTGGTATAAAGGGTTTTGTATTCAGAACCAAAAGAGGCGAGATATCAGTGCATGCAAAGCAGGTAATCTTGCTGTGCAAGTCGCTGCAGCCGTTACCGGAGAAATGGCACGGGCTTAAAGATACTGAAATCAGATATAGGCAGAGATATGTGGATCTGATTGTGAATGAGGATGTAAGAGAAACATTCTATAAGAGGACCGAGATAATAAAGGCTATACGAGAATTCCTGGATGCAAGGGATTATATCGAAGTTGATACCCCAATACTGGCTACAATTGCGAGCGGAGCTGCCGCAAGACCTTTTATCACACACAGCAATGCATTGGATATAGATTTATATCTCAGAATTGCCACCGAGCTTTATTTGAAGAGACTGATAGTCGGAGGCTTTGAGAGAGTATATGAAATGGGCAAGGATTTCAGAAATGAGGGTATTGACGTAAGACACAATCCGGAGTTTACAATGATTGAGCTTTACCAGGCCTATGCGGACTATAATGATATGATGGAACTTACCGAGAATCTTATAGCATATTGTGCGGAAAAGGTCCTCGGAACAACAAAGATCAACTATCAGGGAACCGAATTGGATTTGACGCCCCCATGGAACAGAATGACCATGGTGGAAGCTGTTAAGAAGTATTCAGGGGTTGACTTTAATGAAATAAAGTCTGATGAAGAAGCAAGAGAAGTGGCAAAGAAGCTTAAGGTGCTGGATGAACTTAAGAAGAAGCTTAAGGACTGCACCAAGGGCGATATATTGAATGCGGTTTTTGAAGCATACGTTGAAGAGCATCTTATTCAGCCAACTTTCATATTGGATTATCCGGTTGAAATATCACCTCTTACAAAGAAGAAAAATGATGATCCTACAATGACAGAGAGGTTTGAAGCATTCATATATGCCAGAGAAATTGCCAATGCTTATTCCGAGCTTAACGACCCCATTGACCAGAAGGAGAGGTTCGAGCAGCAGGCAAATGACAAGGAGCTTGGAGACGAAGAGGCATATGCAAC
>JAKJBT010000068.1 GCA_022706865.1 Bacillota bacterium | reverse complement strand
GCTATACGTTATTGATTCCGGAGGGTGCCGCAAAACTATTTAAGCAGTTGGCGGCACCTTTTTCATATTTAAAGAATAATACGTTTTAAGGACACGGGGACACGGGGACGTTTCGCCTGTCCCACTGTTCGCATTATAAGAATGATGCGACGCATCTGAAGTATGTAATCGTCCAACAGGGCACTAGCCTTGTATAATACCGAGCACTTATTGGCTTTGGTCAACAGAATCAAGTGAAGATACGCAGTAAAATCCGTGGGATTTACGTGAGGTAAATCCAGCACATACCAACAGGAGGTTGGGTTTATGTGCGTCAGGATTTTACAAGTATCAAGCTCTGATTCTGTCCAAAGCTAATATCGTGCGAGTCGGTATACAAGGTTAGTGCTCTGGGAGTACGATTACAAATTTATAGTTGTGTCACATTCTTCGCATAATGTGCAGCGGCTTCTTAATTGCAAAATTCCTATTGACAAATCAAAAAACAGAAAAATTAGCAAAATGCATACCAATTTTATCAGTTTATGCTTGACAGTCATATATTGGTATGTTAACATTATATATTGCATTGTAGTACGTTTTTTGCTTTATACTGCTGCATTTGAATAAGTATAATCAAAAAAGGCAATATTAAAATAGGTATGCTTTGACTGAACAGACAAACCAAAAGCGTTACTTTTTGGGAATTTTTTTGCTTTTGGGTATTTTAATTTATTTAAATTTAAGGGGTGAAGGACTTTATGCTGGTACATCCAATCTCTGCCGGAAGAAATCAGAGGATAAGCTACTCAAAAATCGACGAAGTAATGGATATGCCTAACTTGATCGAAGTGCAGAAAAACTCCTATAACTGGTTCCTGGAGGAGGGTCTTAGAGAGGTCTTTAATGATGTTTCACCTATTCAGGATTACACAGGTAATCTGATTCTGGAATTTGTTGATTATTCATTAGACGGAAAACCGAAGTATTCAGTTGAGGAATGCAAGGAAAGAGACGTTACATATTCCGCTCCGTTAAAAGTTAAGATCAGACTCATCAATAAGGAAACCAATGAGGTCAAGGAACAGGAAGTTTTCATGGGCGATTTTCCTTTGATGACAGATACGGGTACTTTTATAATCAATGGCGCAGAAAGGGTTATAGTAAGCCAGCTGGTAAGGTCACCGGGGGTTTATTATGCAGAGACTATTGACAAGTCAGGGAAGAAGCTGTATTCAAGTACTGTTATACCTAATAGAGGCGCATGGCTGGAATATGAGACGGATTCCAATGATATCCTTTGGGTAAGGATCGACAGAACTCGAAAAATCCCTATAACTGTTTTTTTGAGAGCTTTAGGCTTTGGCACCGATGAACAGATTAATGGAATATTAGGGGAAGATGATAGAATAAAAGCAACACTTCAGAAGGATGCGACAAAGAATGAGGAAGAGGGCTTAATAGAAGTATATAAGCGCCTGAGGCCGGGTGAACCTCCAACTGTAGAAAGCGCAAAGTCCCTTCTTGAGGTATTGTTTTTTGATCCCAAAAGATATGATCTTGCCAAATTCGGAAGATATAAATTCAATAAGAAGTTGAGCCTGAGCAGCAGACTTACCGGACAAAAGCCGGAGAGAGAATTGGTGGATCCCAGGACAGGAGAGATTCTGGCGGAAGCGGGGGAGAAAATCACCAGGGATAAGGCTGTAAAAATTCAGAACGCAGGTATCAACGAAGTATATGTCACAGTCGAGGGAAAGCCGGTTAAGATACTGGGGAACAATACTGTGGATATAAACAAATATCTCAGCTTTGACGTATCGGATCTTAATATAAAGGAACTGGTCAATTTTACAGTGCTTAAGGATATACTGCAAAAGGCAGGTTCTGAGAGCGAAATCAAGGAAGAGATCAGGAACAGGATTAAGGAGCTTATACCGAAGCATATTCTGATCGATGATATAGTTGCTTCTATTAATTATAATATAAACCTTTCCAACGGTATCGGGAACACAGACGATATAGACCATTTGGGCAACAGAAGACTCAGGTCGGTAGGAGAGCTGCTGCAGAATCAGTTCAGAATAGGCTTATCCAGGATGGAGAGAGTTGTAAAGGAAAGAATGACTATCCAGGATATTGATGTTGTCACACCGCAGCAGTTGGTTAATATCAGGCCTGTAGCCGCAGCAATCAAGGAGTTTTTTGGAAGTTCCCAGTTATCGCAGTTCATGGACCAGACAAATCCCCTTGCCGAGCTTACGCATAAGAGAAGGCTGTCAGCTCTCGGGCCAGGTGGTTTGTCAAGAGAAAGAGCAGGATTTGAAGTCAGAGACGTTCACCATTCCCACTACGGCAGAATGTGCCCCATAGAGACCCCTGAAGGGCCGAATATAGGCCTGATTGGTTCTTTGAGTACTTATGCCAAGGTGGATGAGTACGGATTTATTGAAACGCCGTACAGAATTGTCAAGACTGATGATAATGGTGAAAAATATGTAACTAATGAAATCGTATATCTTACTGCCGATGTTGAGGATGAGTATGTAATTGCTCAGGCAAACGAACCCTTGGATGAAGAGGGAAGATTCGTCAACAAAAGGGTTACGGCAAGGGATGCAAATGAAATAGTTATTGTCCCGACTACAGAAGTTGAATACATGGATGTATCGCCGAAGCAGGTAGTATCCGTTGCAACTGCAATGATACCATTTCTGGAAAACGATGACGCCAATAGGGCCTTGATGGGTTCCAACATGCAGCGTCAGGCGGTTCCGATAATACAGCCCGATTCGCCGATAGTAGGGACAGGTATGGAATACAAATCCGCAAGGGATTCGGGAGTAATAGGATTGGCAAAGAGCGACTGCGTTGTTGAAAAGGTCAGCGCCAATGAAATAGTTATGAGGAACAGCTTAGGTGAGAGGGAGAGATACAAGCTCCTTAAGTTCCTGCGCTCCAATCAGGGAACCTGCATAAATCAGAGGCCTGTAGCACGAAAAGGCGAGGTGCTGAAAAAAGGCGACATAATAGCTGACGGACCTTCTACCGATATGGGGGAAATCGCACTGGGAAGAAATGTCCTCATCGGTTTCATGACTTGGGAAGGCTACAATTATGAGGACGCTATACTTATCAGTGAAAAGCTTGTAAAAGAAGATACCTTCACTTCCATACACATCGAGGAATACGAGGCGGAAGCAAGGGATACAAAGCTTGGTCCCGAAGAAATAACAAGGGACATACCTAATGTCGGAGAAGAAGCCCTGAAGGATCTGGATGAAAGAGGCATCATAAGAATAGGCGCCGAAGTAAGAGCCGGAGATATAATGGTAGGTAAAGTGACTCCGAAAGGAGAAACCGAGCTTACAGCCGAGGAAAGGCTCTTAAGGGCGATATTCGGTGAGAAGGCAAGGGAAGTAAGAGATACTTCACTCAGAGTTCCTCACGGGGAATCAGGTATAATAGTAGACGTAAAAGTGTTTACCAGAGAAAACGGAGATGAACTTCCTCCGGGAGTGAACGAACTGGTAAGATGCTATATAGCACAAAAGAGAAAGATATCCGTCGGTGACAAGATGGCAGGGCGCCATGGAAACAAGGGCGTTATATCGAGGGTGCTTCCTGAAGAGGATATGCCATTTATGCCCAACGGGACACCTCTTGAGATAGTATTGAATCCTCTGGGTGTGCCTTCACGTATGAATATCGGCCAGGTCCTCGAGGTGCATCTCGGGCTTGCGGCTAAAGCACTGGGCTGGAAAATAGCTACTCCGGTATTCGACGGGGCGACGGAGGAAAGCATCATAGAGACAATCGAATGTGCCAATAAGGTGCTTCAGGTAAAGAAAAACCTGAGGATAATAAAAGAGAAAATACTTATTGCCAACAAGCAGAATGATGAAGATTATGAGGAGCAGCAGCTTGTTGAACCGGATATCAAGTCTGAAATAAAAGAAAATGTTGAAATAATTCACGAGCTGTTAAGTCATGAAATCTATGATATTGACAGCAAGTTAACCTCCATAAGGGAAATGATAAGGTCTTCGGATCTTACGGAATTAAAGTCCGTTGAGAGCATTCTCAAGGCATTTGGTGAAACTCCTATTGACGGAATCGAACTCAATCATACGGGAAAGGTTACACTGAGGGACGGGCGTACCGGAGAGTTCTTCGACAATGATGTTACAGTAGGCTATATGTATATACTGAAGCTGCTGCATCTTGTAGATGACAAGATTCATGCAAGGTCTACAGGCCCATACTCTCTTGTAACGCAGCAGCCTCTTGGCGGTAAAGCCCAGTTCGGCGGTCAGAGGTTCGGTGAAATGGAAGTATGGGCACTGGAAGCCTATGGTTCAGCCCACACACTCCAGGAAATACTTACTGTTAAGTCTGACGATGTAGTAGGAAGAGTAAAGACCTATGAATCCGTTGTCAAGGGCGAAAACATACCCGAGCCCGGCGTGCCTGAATCGTTCAAGGTTCTTATAAAAGAACTCCAGAGCCTGGCCCTTGATGTCAAGGTTCTGACCGAGGAGCATGAAGAGATTACTATAAGAGAATCGGTAGAAGAAGATGTGGAGGATCTGGGCACTGATATGGAAGTAAGGGAAGACATGGATTTCTCAAGCCTTTCATATAAAGGGGAAACAATCGCTTCAGATGATCTTTACGAGGATTATGAGATGGAATCCGAAGGAGCGGAAGAGTTTGATGCAGAGATAGACCTGGATGACCTTCTCATAGGTGATAATGAAGTTGAAGAAGAAGTTGTAGAGGATGACGAAGAGTTCTAAAATTTTTTAGAAGGGAGAGATAACTCCTTGTTTGAATTAAATAACTTTGAAGCAATAAAAATTGGTTTGGCATCCCCGGAGAAAATAAGAGAGTGGTCAAGAGGAGAAGTAAAGAAGCCTGAGACAATAAACTACAGGACACTGAAGCCTGAGAAGGAAGGACTTTTTTGTGAGAAGATTTTCGGCCCTACAAAGGATTGGGAATGCCACTGTGGGAAATACAAGAGAATCAGGTATAAGGGAATAGTTTGCGATCGCTGCGGTGTTGAAATAACCAAGGCTAAAGTAAGAAGAGAAAGGATGGGGCATATAGAGCTTGCTGCTCCCGTATCCCATATTTGGTATTTCAAAGGGATACCCAGCAGAATGGGGCTTATACTTGATATGTCTCCCAGAGCCTTGGAAAAGGTTCTGTACTTTGCTTCATATATAGTAATTGACAGCGGCGATACGCCTCTTTCAAAGAAGCAGCTCTTAAGTGAAAAAGAATACAGAGAAAACATTGAAAAATTCGGCAACAGATTCAGGGCAGGAATGGGAGCGGAATCAATAAGAGAACTGCTTCTGGACTTGGACCTTGAAAAACTGTCGAAGGAACTGAGGCAGGACCTGAAAGGCAGTACAGGGCAGAAAAGGCTTAGAACAGTTAGAAGGCTGGAGGTTGTCGAGGCCTTCAAGAATTCAGGAAACAAGCCTGAGTGGATGATTCTTGAGGCGATACCTGTAATACCGCCGGATTTGAGGCCGATGGTGCAGTTGGATGGCGGAAGGTTTGCCACCTCCGACCTGAACGATCTTTATAGAAGAGTAATAAACAGGAACAACAGGCTTAAGAGGTTGTTAGACCTGGGAGCACCCGATATAATAGTCAGAAATGAAAAGAGAATGCTCCAGGAAGCAGTTGACGCACTTATTGACAATGGCAGGAGAGGAAGGCCCGTAACCGGCCCCGGCAATAGGCCTCTTAAATCCTTAAGTGACATGCTTAAAGGAAAGCAGGGCAGGTTCAGACAAAACCTCCTCGGAAAACGTGTCGACTACTCAGGCCGTTCAGTTATAGTTGTAGGGCCTGAGCTGAAGCTTTTCCAATGCGGTTTGCCTAATGAGATGGCCTTGGAGCTGTTTAAACCTTTTGTAATGAAGAAGCTTGTAAATGACGGGCTTGCTCATAATATCAAAAGTGCCAAGAGAATGGTAGAAAGAGTGAAACCGGAGGTCTGGGATATACTCGAAGAGGTAATAAGCGAGCATCCGGTGCTTTTAAACCGTGCTCCAACACTTCACAGGCTGGGGATACAGGCTTTTGAACCTGTACTTGTACAAGGCAGGGCATTGAAGATACATCCCCTGGTATGTACTGCATATAACGCTGACTTTGACGGAGACCAGATGGCGGTGCATGTACCTTTATCGGTTGAAGCACAGGCAGAGGCAAGATTCCTGATGCTGTCCGCCAATAATATACTGGCTCCCAAGGATGGAAGACCTGTTGTCAGCCCTACTCAGGACATGGTTATGGGGGTATATTACCTTACCATTTATGTACCGGGGCAGAAGGGCGAAGGCAAGGTATTTACAGATTTGAACGAAATGCTCATGGCTTATCAGCTGGAAGAGGTTTCCCTTCACGCAAAGGTTAAGGTAAGGATAGTCAAAGAGATTAACGGCAGAATTGTCAGCAGATTTGTTGAAAATACTGTCGGAAGATTCATATTCAATCAGTCAATACCTCAGAACCTTGGCTTTGTTGAAAGGAATACCGAAGATGATATGTTCCTTCTGGAGCTTGATCCGAGGGATAAGGATGGCAATTTTATACCTATAGATAAGTCACTTTTGGGTAAAATTGTGGATAAATGCTATAGAATGCACGGAAACACAAATACCGCAATTGTGCTGGACGAAATAAAGAGGTTGGGCTTTAAATATTCAACAAAGGGTGCAGTGACAATAAGCATATCGGATATGGATATACCGATGGCGAAAAAGGAACTGCTCTCAAAAGCAGATGAGAGAGTAGACAAAATAGAAAAAATGTACAGAAGAGGCCTCATATCCAACGATGAAAGATATGAGCAGGTAATAGAGACCTGGAAGCTGGCAACGGAAGATGTAACAAAAGCATTGATGGATAATCTGGATAGACTTAATCCTGTATATATGATGGCTAACTCAGGTGCAAGGGGAAGCGTAAACCAGATCAAGCAGTTGTGCGGCATGAGAGGTCTGATGGCGGATACCTCGGGAAGAATCATAGAGATTCCTATAAAAGCCAATTTCCGTGAAGGCCTTGATGTACTGGAATTCTTCACATCAACCCACGGTGCAAGAAAAGGCTTGGCAGATACTGCGCTGCGTACTGCCGACTCCGGCTATCTGACAAGACGCCTTGTTGACGTAAGCCAGGATGTCATAGCCAGGGAAGAAGACTGCGGGACTGAAGAGGGCTTGATGGTCAGCGAAATCAAAGACGGAAATGAAGTAATTGAAAAGCTTAAAGACAGGCTTACGGGCAGATATGCCAGCAGCGATATACTGCATCCTGAGACAGGTGAGGTGCTGGTTAAGAGGAATGAGCTTATAACCGAAAAAATAGCAAATAATATTATCAAGCTGGGAATTAAGAAAGTTCCGATAAGGTCTGTGCTGACATGTCATTCAAAATATGGAGTATGTACCAAATGCTATGGGGTAAACCTGGCAACAGGAGATCCCGTGCATATCGGTGAGGCAGTGGGAATAATTGCGGCTCAGTCAATCGGGGAGCCCGGTACGCAGCTTACAATGAGAACCTTCCATACTGGAGGCGTTGCCGGTGATGATATAACCCAGGGTCTTCCCAGAGTCGAGGAGCTTTTTGAAGCCAGGAAGCCTAAGGGACTTGCAATAATATCCGAAATTTCCGGTGTTGTAAAAATAATTGACCAGAGGAAAAAGAAAGATGTTGTCGTGCTGGCTGAAGACGGCGATTCCAGGACATATACAATACCATACGGCTCAAGGCTTAGGGTTGCTGACGGAGAGACAATTGAAGCAGGAGATGAAATAACCGAAGGTTCGGTTAATCCTCATGATATACTTAAGATCAAAGGAGTGGCCGGTGTACAAACCTATCTGCTTCAGGAAGTTCAGAGGGTATACAGGCTTCAGGGCGTTGATATTGCGGATAAGCATATAGAAGTCATTGTCAGACAAATGCTGAGAAAGGTCAAGATAGAAGAATCCGGAGACACCGATCTGCTTCCGGGAGGGCTCTTTGACATATTTAAATTTGAAGAAGAAAACCAAAGAGTAAGTGCCGAAGGCGGAGAGATGGCTACAGGGAAGAGAGTACTCCTTGGTATAACCAAAGCCTCCCTGGCAACCGATTCCTTCTTGTCAGCAGCATCATTCCAGGAAACAACAAGGGTTTTGACAGAAGCTGCGATTAAGGGTAAGATAGATCCCCTTGTGGGCCTGAAAGAAAATGTAATTATCGGAAAGCTTATTCCTGCAGGCACCGGTATGAAAAAATATATGGATATATCGATAAAACAGGTGGAAGCCGAGTAATATGAGGCGGGATAAGTTTTTTGTATAAATGCAGAAAACCAATATTGACATCATGTTATAACAAATGCTAAACTTATCTAGTGTTTTATAGAGAACCATTAATAATGGTTTTCTAAGCTTGCAGATAAACACCGTTGCTGCCATGCAAAAAAATCCTTAAGAGGTGGTTTGAATGCAGGAACTAAAAGCCTTAAACAGAAGAATAGTAGGGTTTAAGCAGACAGTAAAGGCAATAAAAAACGGGACGGTTACAAAGGTTTATCTGGCAGAGGATGCCGATGACTTTATTAAGCAATCGGTACAGGATGTATGCAGAGATAGAAATATACAAATCATATATGTCAGCAATATGAAGGAGCTTGGAGATGCATGCGGCATTGATATCGGCGCCTCAACGGCGGCTATCAAGGATTAGTATGTATATCGAACCTCTTCATATGAAGAGGTTTTTAATTGTATTGATTTTCACCGCGTATAGCAGCGCTTGGCAAATACCGGGCCTGTATATGATAAATAAAACAAGGAGGTGCATTTAATGCCTACAATTAGCCAGTTAGTGAGGAAAGGCAGAGAGAAGGTAGAGTACAAATCAACTGCACCAGCATTAAAGGA
>JAKJBT010000007.1 GCA_022706865.1 Bacillota bacterium | reverse complement strand
GAGAGTTCAAGGGGGCGGCATTTAAAAAGGGCCACATAATAAAGGCTGAAGATATAGATGAACTTAAGAAAATGGGTAAAAATAATATATTTGTATTGGAATTGGATGATAATACTCTTCACGAGGATGAGGCAGCTATAAGGATAGCTGAAGCAGCTGCAGGAGAGGGAATATACATGGAGGGGCCTTCGGAGGGGAAAATCAACTTAAAGGCTTCGGTAAAAGGATTATTGAAAATAAACCTTGAAGCTCTTGAGGCTATTAATAATATTGATATGGTGATAATGGCCACACTTCATAACAATACAGTTGTAAATGCAGGTAAAACTGTGGCAGGTACAAGGATTATCCCCCTTTCCATAGGTAAGGAAAGCATCGAGGCAGTTGAAGAAATATGCAGGGAGTATGGCAATGCGGTATATATAAAGGAACTGCTCAGTCATAGGGTAGGCATAATTGTAACAGGCACAGAAGTGTACGAGGGACGAATCAAGGATAAGTTCGGACCTATGCTGGCCAAAAAGGTTGAGGAATATGGATGCGTGCTGACAGAGCTTACCTACGCACCAGATTGCATGGAGCGGATAAAAGCAGCCATTGAAGGGCAGATAAAGGCCGGAGCGCAAATAGTACTTGTCTCAGGCGGAATGTCTGTAGATGCGGATGACGTCACACCTTCGGCAATAAGCGGGGTATCTGACAGGATAGTGACCTATGGCTCACCGATACTTCCCGGAGCAATGTTCATGCTGGGATACAATAAGGATATTCCTATAATTGGCATACCTGCCTGCGGGATGTATCATAAATATACCGTATTTGACCTTATATTCCCAAGGCTCCTTGCAGGAGAAGCGGTGACCAGAAGGGACATTACAAAGCTGGGACACGGGGGGCTCTGCCAGAATTGTGAAAGCTGCAGGTACCCTAATTGTACATTTGGAAGGTAGAGTATGGAAAGCTTATATAGTCAAGTAAATATAGACAAATGGAAGAAAGTGATGATCTGCCTGGTGGGAGCAGGGGGTAAGACCTCTGCAATGTTCAGGCTGGCCAAAGAACTTTCGACTGAGGGAAAAAAGGTTCTTGTCACAACTACCACAGCTATTTATTATCCTTCAGAGAGTCAAAATGCTCAAACAGTAATCGCGGATCTTTTGCTGCCGGATCTGTTTAAGAGCATAAGAAGCGGTATAACTGTTTACGGCAGGGCACTTTCTAAAGAAGGCAAGCTGCTGGGAGTTGATCCGGAATATCTGGATGCCCTTTTTTTAAAAGGCATATTTGATTATATAATTGTAGAGGGAGACGGTTCAAAAGGAAGGTCTCTGAAGGCGCCGGGAGAGCATGAGCCCGTTATACCATCCCTTGCTTCAAAGGTGCTTGGATTAATAGGCCTTGATTGTGTCGGGAAAAAGGTATGCCCGGAAAATGTCCACAGGCCCGAGCTGTTCTGCAATATAACAGGCTGCCGTGAGGGAGATATTATCGATGCAGATATGATCGGCAGATTAATTGCCCATGAAGAGGGTTTGTTTAAAGCCGTTCCTTCCCGGGCTGAACGATATGTAGTGTTAAATAAAGCAGATGGGGAAAAGGAATGGTCTGCAGCCGGCAAAATTATTCAAAGGCTTTCAGATATGGGGTATGAGCCTGACGGGATAGTAGTTACAAAATTGAGGATGTGAAAATATGATAAGCGGCATAATACTTGCAGCGGGATTATCCAGGAGAATGGGTGAGGACAAGCTGCTGCTTCCGGTTGCAGGAGTCCCTGTAATTGAGAGAGTTATAGCAGCAGCCTCAAAATCAGAGCTTGGAGAGATCATCCTGGTGTGCGGCAGCGATCCTGTGGCCAATATAGGGAAGAAATACCGGACAAAAATTGTGGAGAATAATGCTCCTGAAATTGGGCAAAGTCATTCTGTCAGTTTGGGGGTTAAGAATTCCTGCCGGTCTGCCGATGGTTTTATGTTTCTTGTGGGGGATCAGCCCTTTATCAATGAAAGTATTATCAATATACTGATTGGGAAGTTTTCGCCGGAGCACTGCAATGCCGTAGTTCCGCTATATAATGGAATAAAAGGAAACCCCGTGATATTTGCTTCGAAGCTGCGGAATAAGCTTATGGGCCTCACGGGAGATTCGGGAGGGCGTGTATTGCTTGAAGAAATGGAAGAGGGCATTATTACCGTCAATTTTGCTGATGCGAAGCTGGGCCTGGACATTGATACCAGGGAAGATTTTGAAGCAATAACAAGGCTGGAGGGCGAAAATGGATGATATTATTATTGTAAAAGGTGCGGGAGACATCGCAACCGGAATAGCACACAGGCTTCATAGATGCGGCTTCAGGCTGCTTCTCACCGAAATTGAGAAACCAACGGTTGTAAGGCGTTTTGCCTCCTTTGCAAATGCTGTTCTGAAAGGCGAAGCGGAAGTGGAGGGTGTCCGTGCGGTAAAAGCGGAATGTATCGAAGACATATATGAAATATGGAATAATGGCCATATTCCGGTACTGTGTGACAGCGAATTGAAGATACTTGAACATATAAAACCATTGGCGATTGTTGATGCTGTTCTGGCAAAAAGAAACACCGGAATACATAAAGGGATGGCTCAAGTCACAATTGGTGCCGGCCCGGGATTCGAGGCGGGAGTGGATGTTGATGCCGTAGTTGAAACTAAGAGAGGGCATGATTTAGGAAAGGTCATATACAAGGGCACAGCTTGCACTGATACAGGAATTCCTGGAAGTGTTATGGGTTATTCACAAGAACGGCTGCTTCGTGCACCGATAGAGGGTATAACAAGGAATATTCGTGAGATAGGAGATGCTGTGAAGCAGGGAGAAGTGGTTGCATTTGTGGCTGATGAGCCGGTAAAATCCAATATAGACGGAGTAATAAGGGGGCTTATTGCAGATAACACTTATGTACAGAGGGGCTTGAAGATTGGAGATATAGACCCCAGGGGCATAAGGGAATATTGCTTTACAATATCGGACAAATCAAGGTCAGTAGCAGGGGGAGTGCTGGAAGCAATATTAACACTCAGAAAAGAAAAGTATGGAGGGTGAGATTGTGGAATATGCGATTTTAGAGAGACTTGCCGAAGAAGTAAAAGCAAACAGAAAGGCTGCACTTGTGACCCTGGTTGATGAGCAGGGCTCATCACCGGGTAAAAAGGGCTTTATGATGGCTGTCTTTGAGGATGGAAGCACTCTTGGTACTATAGGGGGAGGCAGTCTTGAAAAAAAAGCAAAGGAATATGCTCTTCTCTGTATGAGTGAAGGAACGAACAAGTATCTGGAGATGGAGCTTGATGATACCGGGGAACTCCATATGCAGTGCGGAGGCAGGGCCAGTATCTTTATAAAAGTGTTCAAAGCAAAAGACAGGCTTGTTATAGCGGGAGGAGGGCATATAGCCCTTGAACTGCATAAGCTTGGAAGGCTGATGGGCTTTCATATAGTCATAATGGAGGACCGAGACGAATATGGTAATACTGAACGGTTTCCCAACTGTGATATTCATGTGGGAGATATTGGAGAGTGCATGAGAAAATATCCCCTGGATAAAGACTGCTATGTAGTTATAGTGACGAGAGGGCATGGAAGCGATGGGGATGCGCTTAAAGCAGCAATAGGAAGAGGCGCAGGTTATATAGGCATGATAGGCAGCAGGCAGAAGACAAAATATGTCTTTAACCGGCTTCTTAGTGAGGGCTGTAAGCAGGAGGACCTTGAAGCCGTGTATGCACCAATAGGTTTGGGCCTTGGAGGGGACTCCCATCAGGAGATAGCTTTGAGTATCATCGCTGAAATAATGCTTGTAAAAAACGGCGGCTGCCTTAAGCATATGAGGGATTTGAAATGAGTGTTGAACAGAAACAAAAAAGAATAGAGATTGCGTTAGGCAGGGAAAAAGCAGACCTGGTCATCAAGAATGCAGGTATTGTGAATGTGTTTACAAATGAAATAATATCAGGCGATATTGCAGTCCATGACAGTCTTATAGTAGGTGTCGGAGACTATTCAGGCAAGGAAGAGATTGATGCCGCCGGCAAGTATGTTTGCCCGGGGCTTATCGACTGCCATGTTCATATTGAATCCAGCATGATAACTCCGGCTGAATTTGCAAGAGTTGTTTTACAGCATGGAACGACTACAGTTATCGCAGATCCTCATGAAATTGCCAATGTATGTGGTATTGAAGGCATACATTTCATGCTGAACGAAGCCCGGAGCTTACCTATGAATATATTCTGCATGATGCCTTCCTGTGTACCTGCAACTCCTTTTGAAAACAACGGAGCGGCTCTTACGGCAAGGGTAATGGAGCCTCTTGCGGGCAGCTCCCATATACTTGGGCTCGGAGAGGTTATGAATTACCCTGGAGTGCTGGCCGGGGATAAGGAAATTCTGAACAAAATCGAGCTTTATGATAATGCGGTTGTAGACGGGCATTCCTCGGGATTATCGGAGCATGAGCTTTGTGCGTACAAGGCTGTCGGTGTACTGACCAACCATGAATGCACAAATATTGATGAGGTTATCGCACATATGAGGCTTGGCATGTATGTGCAGATAAGAGAAGGCTCTGCCGCCAGAAACCTTGATGACATAATATCAGGGCTTATTGAACGGGGCGTTCCGCTGAACCACTGTCTCTTTTGCACTGACGACAAGCACCTGCAGGATATTTCCAGGGAAGGACATATAAGCTTCAATGTAAAAAAGGCAATAAGCCTTGGTGTAGACCCTATTGAAGCAATAAAAATGGCAACAATAAATCCGGCAAAGTGCTACCATTTAAAGCGTTTAGGAGCTGTAGCCCCCGGATATTCGGCTGATTTGCTTATACTTTCCGATTTAAACAACTTTGATATTGATAAGGTGCTTTTCCGTGGGTCGGTTGTTTGTGAAAAGGGCAAAAAGCCTAATATCAGCAGAATCATAGATGACCCAAATGTGTTAAACACAGTAAGAATCCCCAACTTATCCCCTGAGCACCTGAAAATAAGAATTAAAGATGATACGGCAAATGTTATAACCATCATTCCTAATCAGCTGATTACAAAAAAAGAAAGGCTTGCAGTACCCAAGGACAACGAAAACAACTTCATACCCGATGAAGTGTTTGCAAAAATCGCCGTTGTAGAGCGGCACAAAGCTACCGGAAACATCGGGCTTGGAATTGTAAAAGGCTTTGGTATCAGGAATGGTGCCATAGCATCCACCGTCGCCCACGATTCCCATAATCTTATAATAATAGGTGATAACGACGCTGATATGCTTCTGGCTGCGAAAGTACTGAAGGAAGCTAACGGAGGTTATACCGTTGTGAGCGGCGGAGAGGTAAAAGGTACGCTGCCGCTGCCCATTGCCGGCCTAATGAGTGACAGAGATGCATTTTTTGTGGAAAACAAGCTGGCGGGCATGATAGAGTCAGCAAAAAGCCTTAAAGTACCTGACGGAATTGATCCCTTCGTAACACTGTCATTTCTTGCACTGCCGGTTATACCCGAGTTAAGGGTAACCGACAGAGGCCTCTTTGATGTGGAAAGCTTCAGTTTCATTGATATATAGCAATTTGCGAAATATACGGATAAAAGGAAGTGCCATTTATGAATGATGATATGGATTTGATAATCAAAAATGGGACAATCATTACTGCCTCGGAGTCATATAAAGCTGACATTGCCGTGAAAAACGGCAAGATTGAGATGATTTCCGAGAATATACAGGCAGCAGGTGAACGGGTTGTTGATGCCGCCGGCAAATTGGTGCTGCCGGGTGCCATTGATGCCCATGTTCATCTGGAACTGCCTGTTGGAGAAACCGTCTCGGCCGACAGTTATGAAGCCGGTACACGGGCTGCTGCCTGCGGGGGTACAACGATGGTATTCGACTTCATTACTCAGGAGAAAGGTATGGGGCTTGTGGAAACAGCAAGCAGCAGGCTGGGATATGTTGAGTCACGGGCTTGCGTTGATTATGCCTTTCATATTGCCATCACCGACCTGACCGAAAAAGTCCTTGATGAATTCAAGGCTTCTGTCGAGTTCGGAGTGCCAAGCTTCAAGCTTTATATGGTCTACAAGGATATGATGGTGGATGACGGGGTAATTGCCGATGCTTTAGTAAGGTCAAAGGAGACGGGTGCCTTGGTTGCCGTACACGCTGAAAACCCATATCTCATTGAAAGCAGGATAAAGAAGCTGCTGTCACAAGGAAAGACATCGGTATGGTATCATTACGAAAGCCGGCCTGAGTTCGTAGAAGTCGATGCGGTAAGGAGAATGGTCTATCTTGCCAGAACCTTCGAAGCTCCCCTGTACATCGTGCACCTGGCAAGCAGGGAAGGCCTGGATGAAGTTTCAAGAGCCATGGATGAAGGCTTTGAAATATATGCGGAGACCTGCCCTCATTACCTGAATTTCACCAACGAAGTATATAGGAGAGAGGACGGCAGGAATTTCGTATGCTCTCCTGCCATTAAGGGGGAGGACAGCCGCAGGGCATTGTGGGAAGGCCTGAGAAGAGGATATATTTCAACGGTTGCCACAGACCACTGCCCTTTCCAGTCTTATGAAAAGGATTGGGGCAAGGATGACTTCACCAGGATCCCTAATGGCTGCATGGGAGTTGAGAACATGTACCCATATATGTTAAGTGAGGCTAATAAAGGGAACATAACATTCAATAAAGCAGTAGAGGTATGCTCCGCCAATGCTGCAAGGATTTTCGGCTGCGCTCCGCAAAAGGGAACTTTAGCTGCGGGCAGTGATGCGGATATAGTTATATATGATCCGGAGAAGAGATTTATTGTATCCAGGAACAACATGCATTCTGATGTCGACTACACCATATGGGAAAACTGTGAAATGACAGGTTATCCTGTCATGACCTTCTCCCGGGGCAGACTGGTGTATGAGGAGGGCTCCTTTTTGGGAGAGCCCGGATGGGGCAGATTTGTGAAGTGCTTTAGAAAGTAAAAAATTATAGAAAAGGGGTGTAGTAACCTGCTTATTAAGCAGTTTACGACACCCCTTACTTCGCATAAGAAGAGTTATGCGACATAACTATAAATTTACATAACCAAGCAAGAGCTTGTATAGTATAGCAGGGCACACTTTTAGGGACACGGGGACGTTTAATCTGTCCCGCTGAAAGCAGGACAGATTAAACGTCCCCGCGTCCCTGGTCCCCATGTCCCTCAGATGCGTCGCATTCTTCTTATGTTGTGCAGCAGCCGCTTTTTTTAATGGCCTCATTGACAGAATTTACTAAACATTCTATAATTATATTGACTAGACAATCAAATTTTTCTCAACATGCTCAAATGGAAATTATAAAAGATATTAGATAGTAGGGGAGATGCAGATGGAAGAAATAAGAAAGCTGGTTAGCCAATTTGAAAAGCTTGACAGCAAGGCTATGTACAACAATGATTTTCTTTTAACATGGGAAAAAACCGACGATGAGATTCACGCTGTATTCCAGGTGGCGGAAATACTCCGTAAAATGAGGGAGAACAACATATCTCCCAGGATATTCGACAGCGGGCTTGCAGTATCGCTGTTCAGGGACAATTCAACAAGAACCAGGTTCAGCTTCAGCAGCGCATGCAATCTGCTGGGCCTTACCGTACAGGATCTGGATGAAGGGAAATCACAGATAGCCCATGGGGAAACAGTACGGGAGACTGCAAACATGATTTCCTTTATGGCTGACGTTATAGGTATCCGCGACGATATGTATATCGGCAAGGGCAATACATATATGAGGGAGGTTTCCAAAGCCGTACAGAAAGGTTATGAAGAGGGAGTCCTGGAGCAGAGGCCGACCCTGGTGAATCTGCAGTGCGACATAGATCATCCTACACAGTGCATGGCTGATATGCTTCACCTAATAAACTATTTCGGCGGTGTGGAAAACCTTAAAGGCAAAAGGATAGCCATGACCTGGGCATATTCTCCTTCCTACGGCAAGCCTTTGTCAGTACCTCAGGGGGTAATAGGCCTGATGACAAGAATGGGAATGGATGTGACTCTGGCGCATCCGGAAGGCTATGAGCTTCTATCCGACGTTGAGGATGTAGCAAGAGCAAACGCCGCAAAATCAGGAGGGAAATTTACCAAGACCAACTCAATGAAGGAAGCCTTTACAAATGCCGATGTAGTATATCCCAAAAGCTGGGCTCCTTATTCCGCAATGGAGAAAAGGACGAATCTTTACGGAGAAGGAAAGTTTGATGAAATCAAAGCTCTTGAAAAAGAGCTCCTTGCCCAGAACGCCGGGCATAAGGACTGGGAATGCACAGAAGAAATGATGAAGCTTACAAGGAACGGGAAAGCCCTGTATCTGCACTGCCTGCCTGCTGATATTACAGGAGTCAGCTGCAAGGAAGGGGAAGTTGCCGCATCTGTGTTTGACCGGTATCGTACACCTTTATATAAGCAGGCCGGTTATAAGCCGTATATCATTGCGGCAATGATATTCCTGAGCAAGGTCAAAAGGGTACCTGAAACCATTGAAATGCTTCTGGACTCAAATTCCCCCAGGTTCTCCGGAAAATAAGCCGGAATCAATGGAACGGGGTATATTTTTAACGGAAATCGAGGTACTGCTATGTCTAATGACGTTACAAACAAAATACTGGACGCAGCTTTAGAAATAGTTGCGCGGAATAAGATCAGCGGCACGAGGATGCATTTGATTGCCGAGGAGGCAGGGGTGGTACAGTCCAACGTGCACTATTATTACCCGACCAAAAATGATCTGATGATTGCCTTGCTGGACAGAATCCAAAAGAGATTCACCGAAAAAAGGATGAGTTCAGTGGACCTGGAGAAAAAGTCTTTTGAAGAAAATCTCCGGGGGCTCTTTCATGAGAAGAAGGATGACATATATAACCATAAGAAAATTGATTATTTACAGTTCGATTTCTGGGTACAGGGAACTGCAAACCCTGAAATAAGGGGAAAATTCATAGATGCTTTTAATATCTGGAGAAGTAACATAACAGAGGTATTGAATCAGATGCCCGGTTTTCCGGAATGTAAATCGGAGCAATGTGCAATGCTTCCGTATTTGTTAGTTTCCATAATGATAGGAGCGTCTATGCAGTACCTTATTGATGAAGGTAAATTCAATCTGGATGATTATTTTGATGCAGCAGAGAATATGATACTTAATTTCATTAAATAGAGCAAATAAGGCAGGTGGTGCACTTGATAAGCTTCAAGGTGAACGGAAGGGCAGTAAATGTACGGGAAGGGACCAATCTGTTGAAATACCTTCGGGAGGAAGAAAGGCTGACATCTGTCAAGAATGGCTGCGACAGCGGGGTATGCGGCAGCTGTACGGTTTTGATAGACGGTAAGGCAGCAAGGTCATGCACACTGAAGGTTGATAAGCTGCAGGGCAAGGAAGTGCTTACTGTCGAAGGGCTTGACGAATCAGAAAAAGAAGTGTATTCAAATGCTTTTGCTGAAGCAGGGGCTGTACAATGCGGCTTCTGTATCCCGGGAATGGTGTTGGCTTCAAAGGCGCTGCTGGATATTAACCCGGATCCTGCTGAAGAAGAAATAAAGAAGGCAATCAGGAACAATATATGCAGATGCACAGGCTATGTGAAGATTGTCAAGGCAATAAGGCTTGCTGCTGAAGCTTTAAGGGAATCAAAACATATCAGGTTGAATACATGCAGTTCCAATATCGGGCAGAATTGGCGCAGGGTAGATGCCGTACAGAAGGTACTGGGCGAAGCAGTATACTGTGATGATGTTTTCATGGAGGATATGCTTTATGTTTCTGTCCTGAGGGCAATGAAGCCCAGGGCAAGGGTGCTGTCCATAGATACGACCGCAGCTGAAGCCCTGGAAGGGGTGGAGGCGGTTCTGACAGCAGCAGACATACCGGGAGAAAACTATCAGGGATATATTTTCAAGGATTGGCCGACCTTTGTGCCTGTTGGAGAAATGACCCGCTATGCCGGAGATGCCGTAGCAGCGGTTGCCGCCGAAACTAAAGAGCTGGCGGAAGCCGCGATAAAACTTATTAATGTAACTTATGAAGAAATGGAGCCTGTTACTGACGCAAAATATGCCATGAAGAGCGATGCGCCGAAAATTCATGAGAAGGGCAATATTCTCAGCAGGACTCATGTAAAAAGGGGAAATCCCGAAAAAGCAATGGCAGAGTCCAGGTATGTGGTGAAGAACACCTACAGGACGCCTCCCATCGACCATGCCTTTATTGAGCCTGAAAGCGCGGCAGCATTTTACGACGGGGATGTTCTGACAGTGTATGCTGCTACTCAGAGCATCACTCACGACCATCATGAGTTATGCCGTGTTCTGGGATTGCCTCATGACAAGGTAAGAGTGATTCTTCATAATGTAGGCGGCGGCTTCGGAGGCAAGGAGGACTTAAGCGTCCAGCATTATGCCGCTTTAGCTGCCTTTTATACAAAGAAGCCCTGCAAATACACCTTTACCAGGGAAGAAAGCCTATTATGCCATCCCAAACGGCACGGTATGGAGCTGGAGGTTGCCACAGGCTGTGATGAACGTGGCATGCTGACCTTCATGACTGCAAGGATAATAGCCGACACAGGGGCTTATGCGTCTTTAGGGACTGCAGTCCTGGAGCGGGCATGTACTCATGCCTGCGGCCCATACAGTATCCCAAATGTAGAACTGGAGGGCTTCTGCGTATATACCAATAATGCTCCGGCAGGCGCATTCAGAGGCTTTGGAGTGCCCCAGTCCAATTTTGCGGGAGAGGCCAACATGGATCAGCTGGCAGACCTGGCGGGCATCGACAGGTGGGAGTTCCGCTACAGAAATGCCGTTGAACCGGGGATGGTACTGGCAAACGGTCAGATATGCGGCGATGATACGGCTGTTAAGGAAACCCTCCTTGCAGTCAGGGATGAATACTACCGGAGCAAATATGCCGGAATAGCATGTGCTTTTAAGAATACAGGGATAGGAGTAGGCTTGCCTGATGTCGGACGCTGCCGTATAAGAATAAAAGACGGCAAGGTTGTTGTATATTCTGCCGCATCCTGCATAGGGCAGGGCCTGGCTACCGTAATGATTCAGATAGTGTCAGAAACCCTCGGCATTGACGGCTCCAATATTATCTTCAGTCAGCCGGATTCCTTATTGTGTCCCGACTCGGGAGCAACAACGGCGTCAAGGCAGACACTTTTTACCGGTGAAGCCTGCCGCCGGGCTGCACTCAAGCTGAAGGCGGCATTGGCGGAAAAAACTCCGGAAGAGCTGGAAGGTTTGGATTTTGAGGGTGAATACAGCGGGGTAACGGATCCCATAAACTCAAGCAGGGAAAATCCTGTAAGCCATGTGGCATACAGCTATGCCACTCACATAGCAATACTTGATGCTGAAGGCAGGGTAGCAAAAATAGTGGCAGCTCATGACATTGGCAGGGCGATAAACCCTCTAAATATCGAAGGACAGATTGAGGGGGGCGTAGTAATGGGCCTTGGCTCAGCGTTGAGGGAAAGGCTTGTATATGAAGGAGGAATTTTGAAATCCAGGTTTGGAACCCTTGGTTTGCTAAGGGCAGACGAAATACCTGAAATAGATGTGAAAATAATAGAAAAGAATCAATCAGAGCTTGCCTACGGTGCAAAAGGGATTGGAGAGATATCACTGATCCCGGTGGCAGCTGCTGTTGCTTCAGCCTATCAAAGGTTTGACGGCATAAGAAGGTTTGAACTCCCCCTGGAAGGGACCCCCTATAATAGAAAGAAGGTGGAGGAATGAGCAAAGTATTAAAGCTGAAATGCGTCAAGTGCGGAAGAGAATACAATGAGTCTGAGATATTTTATACGTGCCGTGATTGCGGCATAGACGGAATTCTGGATGTTGTACTGGATTATGAAAGGATAAGGAAGGAATTGACCCGGGAATATCTGAAGAACAACAAGGATTATTCCTTGTGGCGGTATCTTCCCGCAATACCTTTGGAGGAAACCGGCGGAATACAGCCCCTTCAAGTGGGATGGACACCACTTTATAATATAAAGTCCCTATCAAAGGAAACGGGACTGAGCAGTTTTTTTCTCAAGGATGACTCAAGAAATCCCACAGCTTCGTTAAAGGACAGGGCAAGTGCAGTGGGAGTAGCAAAGGCGATAGAGCTCGGCAGGACTGTCATGTGCGCGGCATCTACGGGAAATGCGGCTTCTTCCTTGTCCGGCTTTGCAGCGGTTGCCGGGATAAAGACCTATATATTCGTGCCGGAAACAGCTCCGGAGGCCAAGGTGACACAGCTTTTGATATACGGTTCCAATGTATTTCTTGTAAAAGGCACCTATGATGAAGCAGTTGAGCTTTGCTTCAAGGCGGCTGAAGAATTTGGCTGGTACAACAGAAGCTGTGCAATCAACCCATATCTGGTGGAAGGCAAGAAGATAATCTCATACGAAATCTGTGAGCAGCTAGGCTGGAAGGCTCCTGACATTGCAGTGGTGGCCGTAGGAGACGGCTGCACCATAGGAGGGGTATGGAAGGGCTTCAAGGAGTGCTATGAGCTTGGTCTTATTGACAAGTTCCCCAAAATAGTAGGAGTTCAGGCTGCCAACTCCAATCCGGTTACAAGGGCATTTAATAAGAACACATATGAATTTGAATACAGAGTGCCTGAGACCTTGGCGGACAGTATTTCGGTGGGGATACCCCGGAACGGAATCAAGGCCTTGAACGCCCTGCACGAATCAGGGGGTTACATGGTGGACGTATCCGATGAGGAAATACTTACAGCAATGAAGATACTGGCACAGAAAACGGGAGTTTTCGGAGAACCTGCCGGAGTAACAAGCTTTGCAGGAATTATGAAGATGAAAGAGCTTGGGCTCTTAAAAGGTGATGAGAAGGTGGTAAGCATAGTCAGCGGAAGCGGACTTAAGGACATAAAGAGTGCAATGAAAGCTGCGGGAAAAGCAAACCATGTGGAACCTGACCTGGAGGATCTGAAACGGATTGTACATGTTTAAGGCGTTCCCGCAATAGAAGGTTTTAATTGAAAATAAGCTTAGGAGGGGAAAACATGAGAAAGCTGATTGATTTGACAATCAACGAAAAAGGGCTGGAAAAAGCGGTGCAGAACGTTAAGGAAAGAAACATAGTCATTCCGACTTTTGCCCAGATGAAGGATCCCGACAGGATACCGGCAAAGGTAAAGGAAAAGCTGAAGAACACAGGCTTATGGGATGTAGATCCTATCAACCTTTTCAGGATATCCTGGAAGAATGAACCGGTCAAACATGGCGGATTGTATAATAAACTGCCTAATTACATAGAAATTCCAAGGGAGATTTCCGGGGTAAAAGCCAGAATTTTTGCTATGGCGGGAAAGTTCTTCCCTACAGGGGCACACAAGGTAGGCGCAAGCTTCGCATGCTTGGTTCCACGTTTGGTTACCGGACAGTTTGATCCGACCTATCATCAGGCAGTCTGGCCTTCCACGGGCAACTACTGCAGAGGGGGAGCATATAACTCGACGCTGCTTGGCTGCAGCTCTATTGCAATACTGCCTGAGAACATGAGCAGGGAGCGTTTTGAATGGCTTAAGACAGTTGCCGGTGAAGTCATTGCCACACCGGGCTGTGAAAGCAATGTAAAAGAGATATATGACAAGACCTGGGAGCTGAGAAGGACCAGGGACAATGTTGTCATACTCAACCAGTTCGGCGAGCTTGGCAACCACTTATGGCACTATGAGGTCACAGGCCATGCAATGGAAGACATTATCAATGCAGAGGCAGGCACAAAGGGAAAAGTGGCGGGGGTATGCCTTACTTCAGGCTCGGCAGGAACACTTGGCAGCGGAGATTATATAAAGGACCGGTATCCCAATGCCAAGCTTGCCGTTGCGGAAGCACTGCAATGTCCCACACTGCTTATGAACGGCTATGGGGATCACAGGATTGAAGGCATAGGTGACAAGCACGTGCCGTGGATTCATAATGTAAAGAATACCGATATGATTATAGCAATAGATGATAATGACAGTTTGGGTATGTTCCGTCTCTTCAATGAACCGGCAGGGCAGGAATATCTGAGATCCCTGGGCGTAAAGGAAGAGGTTGTGGAAAAGCTGTCCTGGGTAGGAATCTCAGGGGCTGCAAACATCATATCATGTATCAAGTTTGCTAAATACTATGAGCTTGCAGAAAACGACATGGTAATGACAGTACTCACAGATTCAGCAGAAATGTACCAGTCAAGGCTTATGGAGATGGAAGAAGCAAGGGGAAGAAAGTACTCCAATGTTGATGCAGCTGTAGACCATAACAGGTATGTATTGGCACTGGGCACAGATACCATGGAAGAACTGACCTACCAGAGCAGGAAACGTATTCACAACCTGAAATACTACACCTGGATTGAACAGCAGATGTATGACCTGGATGAGCTGAATGAACAGTGGTACGACTATGACAACTACTGGGGGAGGCTGCACAAAATGGCAACTGAGCTTGACAGCCTGATAGAGGAATTCAACAAAAGAACCGGTTTAGGATATTAGGAGGGCATGAAATGTCGTATGATTTTAAACAAATATTTGAGCTTGCAGAGAAATACAAACCGCAGATGTCCAAATTCCTGAGGGATATGATTGCAATTCCTAGCGAAAGCTGCGGCGAAAAAGAGGTTATAGGCCGAATTGCCGAGGAAATGAAGGCTGTCGGCTTTGACAAAGTAGAGATAGATCCGATGGGCAACGTATTGGGCTATATAGGACACGGCAAACACATGATAGCCATGGATGCCCATATAGATACAGTAGGGGTCGGAAATATCAAGAACTGGGAGTATGATCCGTACAAGGGCTATGAGGATGATGAGATAATCTTGGGCAGAGGTGCCAGCGACCAGGAAGGCGGTATGGCCTCAATGGTATACGCCGGCAAGATAATCAAGGACCTGAAGCTGGAGGATGACTTCACACTGCTGATTACGGGTACCGTACAGGAAGAGGATTGTGACGGCTTATGCTGGCAGTACATTATAAAGGAACTGAATATCCGCCCGGAATTCGTGGTCCTTACGGAGCCTACCTCCTGCCGTATATACAGGGGGCACCGGGGCAGAATGGAAATCAAGGTGGCGACCCAGGGCGTAAGCTGCCACGGCTCCGCTCCGGAAAGAGGTGACAACGCCATATATAAGATGGCTCCGATACTCATGGAATTGAAGGAGCTGAATGAAAGGCTCATCAGCCATCCATTCCTGGGAAAAGGAACCCTGACAGTATCTGAAATATTCCATACATCTCCGTCAAGATGTGCAGTGGCGGACAGCTGCTGGATTTCCGTAGACAGGAGGCTGACAGCGGGAGAAAGCGGAGAATATGCTCTTAATCAGATCAGGGAGCTTCCCTCAGTCAAAGCAGCTAAAGCGGAAGTAACCATGTATCCATACAGCAGGCCTTCCTATACGGGGCTGGAATATCCCACAGAAGCGTATTTCCCCACCTGGTTCATAGAGGAGGACCATCCTGTCTGCAGTACCTTGCTGGAGGCATACAAAGGACTTTTCGAAGATGAGCCGGTATTGGACAAATGGACATTCTCCACAAACGGAGTTTCAATCATGGGTAAATACGGCATACCTTGCATAGGCTTTGGACCGGGTCATGAAGATCAGGCTCATGCCCCAAATGAAAGGACCTGGAAGGACGAACTGGTGAAAGCCGCTGCCATGTATGCGGCAATTCCCTCGCTCTACGTAAAAAAGTATGCTGATAAAATGCCCAAGACCACTGAGAATCTGGCTGATTAATATACTTGTAACACTGATTTGAAAAAAGAAGGATAATAAGGCTCCTCGCTGCGTTAGGAATGACAGTTATGTATTTGAGATTACATATGGTACTTGGATAGGAGGAATAGAATGAGCGATAGAATGAGGCTGATGCCTTTTGAGAAGATGCTTTCCTGGGTGTTGTCAGAATTAAAGGAAAAGGACTCAATTTTTGGTATCCACAGAAGCAAATTTTATAAAAATAAAAGCGGCAGCTGTATCGAGTTGTTTGGAGAAAAGCTGGCGACCCCTTTGGGCCCCGCAGCAGGACCCAATTCGCAGCTGGCGCAGAATATTGTGGCTGCGTATTTGACAGGCTGCCGTTTCATTGAGTTGAAAACGGTACAAAAGCTGGACGGGGAAGATTTGCCCGTATCCAAACCATGTATATATGCCCAGGATGAGTGCTACAACGTAGAATGGTCTACTGAATTAAGGGTTCCTGATGCATATAACGAGTATATCAAGGCCTGGTTCCTGCTGCATGTTCTTATGAAGGAGCTTGGATTAAGCGAAAAAAGGGACTTCATGTTCAACATGAGTGTAGGCTATGATCTGGAGGGTATTAAGTCCCCTAAAATGGATGCATATATAGAAGGGATGCGCAATGCAGCCAATACGGATATATGGAAGGAATGCAGGGAAGTGCTGCTTTCCCGCATGAATCAATTTACTCATTTCACCAGGGAAGACCTGGATATGATTTCACCGGTGGTCTGCCCTTCCATTACACTTTCTACGCTGCATGGATGCCCGCCTCAGGAAATCGAAAGAATAGCAAACTATTTCCTGAAGGAAAAGAAGCTGCATACTTTTGTAAAGATGAATCCGACACTTCTTGGTGAAAGGTTTGTCAGGGATACCCTGGATGCAATGGGATATGGGTATATAACCCTGAACGGGCACCACTTCATTCATGATCTGCAGTTCCCGGATGCCGTGGCAATGCTGAAACGCCTGAAAGCCCTTGCCAAAGAACTGAAGCTGGAGATAGGAGTGAAACTGACAAATACCCTGCCGGTTAAGATTCTCAATCAGGAGCTGCCGGGAGAAGAAATGTATATGTCGGGAAGATCCCTGTATGCTCTTTCAATTTCTCTCGCAAGCAAGCTGGCAAAGGAATTCAATGGAGATTTGCATATATCCTATTCCGGCGGAATTGATTTCTTTAATATCGACAAGGTAATGGAGGCCGGAGTAAGGCCGATAACCTTTGCAACCACGATATTGAAGCCTGGAGGCTATGAAAGAATAAGCCAGATGGCCCGTAAGGTGGAAGGGCTGCAGAAGGGAGCATCTATTGGTATTGACATCGCAAAAATAAGCTGCCTTGCGGAGAACGCGTTAACAGATAAGCATCACCTTAAAGAGTTGAGACCGGTTAAGAGCAGGAAACTGACCTCAGAGCTTCCTTTATATGACTGTGCCGTATCACCCTGTGCAATGGGCTGCCCCATTAACCAGCAGATACCTCAGTATGTTGCTCTGGTGGGGGAAGGCAAATATGATGAAGCTTTTGAAGTAATAGTGAATGATAATGCTTCTCCGGCAATCACCGGCTCAATCTGCGACCATCAATGCCAGTACAAGTGTACCCGCCTGGATTATGACGAGTCGGTTCTAATCAGGGAAATGAAGAAAACAGCAGCCATCAAGGCGCAGGATAAATATGCCGCCGGTATCAGGCCGGCAGAAATCAGAAGCAATAAGAAAGCGGCTATAGTCGGCGCAGGAGCTGCGGGACTTGCAACTGCCCTGTTCCTAAGGAGAAACGGAATGGAAGCTGTTGTAATGGATAAGAGGGAAAAGCCTTATGGTGTAATTGAATATGTGATTCCTGAGTTCAGGATATCCTCTGATATGGTCAGGAAGGATCTTGAGCTGGTCAAAAGGAACGGAGTGGAATTCAAGCTTGGCATTAATGAAGATCTCAGTGTCGATGCTTTGAAGAAGGACTATGATTATGTTGTGTTGGCAATAGGCGCTTGTAAGCCGGGACAGATATCCCTTGAGGAGGGGGCAGAAAAGACGGTAAATGCAACATCCTTCCTTGAGAATTACAAAGCACAGAAGGGAAATGTGAAATTAGGAAGCCATGTATGCGTCATAGGCGGAGGAAATGTGGCTATGGATGCGGCAAGAGCAGCAAAGAGGGTTCCCGGAGTAGAATCGGTAACCATAGTATACAGGAGGACAAGAGCACTCATGCCGGCAGACCATGAGGAAATCAGCCTGGCTGCTTCTGAAGGAGTAATATTCAGGGAGCTGCTTTCGCCGGCTGCATATAAAGAAGGAAAGCTTGTATGTGAAGTAATGGCCCTGGGGGAAAGGGATTCCTCCGGCAGGAGAAGCCCCGTACCAACAGGAAAGACAATGATCCTTGATGCTGATACGGTAATTGTTGCTGTAGGTGAGCAGGTTGACAGCACATTGCTTGGCAAAAACGGAATAGAACTGGATGCAAAGGGCTTTCCAAAGGTCAGTCCTGCCTGTGAGACCAATATACCCGGGGTATATGTGGCAGGAGATACTAAAGCTGGGCCCGCAACAATTGTCAGAGCAATAGCCGACGGAAAGGCGGTTGCAAAGGATATACTGCATAAGGAAGGCTTGAAGGCTGATTTTGAAAAGAAGGTATTTCCTGTGGATGAGAAGGTTCTTTATGAAAGGAAAGGGATATTGAATAATCCCGTATATAGTGATAAGGAAGCTGAAAGATGCCTTTCCTGCGAAAATATATGCGAACTGTGTGTTGATGTATGTCCGAACAGGGCAAATACAGTGATATTTGTTGATGATGGCTTTGCCTCCAGGCATCAGGTTATACACCTGGACGGCATGTGCAACGAGTGCGGCAACTGCGGAATGTTCTGCCCCCATGAAGGGAACCCGTACAAGGATAAGGTTACGGTTTTCTGGAATGAGGAGGACTTCAGGGACAGCACAAATAAAGGCTTCCTGGTAACCGATCTGGCAGCGGGCAAATGTCTTGTGCGCACGGAATCAGGGGAAACAGTAAGTTATGCACCGGGGCAGGAGGTCAATGTTTCCAAAGAAATGGAATCAATTATAAAGGTCTGCATCGATAAGTATTCATTTATGCTATAAATTAGGCACGAGATACGAGAGTTAGGACAGAGCTACGAGGTTGCGAGGTTACAAGTATCAAGCTCTGATTCTGTCCAAAGCTAATATCGTGCGAGTCGGTATACAAGGTTATGCTCTGGGAGTATGACTGCAAACTTCAGATGCGTCGCATCATTCTACAATACCGGCACAAATAATTTATTTGGAGGACTTGATTTATGAGTCAGAAGCTTTTGAAAAACATTGAGCTTATAGTCACCTTCAACGACAGGGAGGAGACCTTTGAACACTGCGACATACTTATTGACGGGACAGCAATCAGGGAGATAGGCAGCAGCCTTAACGCCGCAGGAGATGCTGAAATTATAGACTGCAGCGGATTAACTGCACTGCCGGGCTTTGTAAATACCCACCACCATCTTTATCAGACATTGTTCAGAGGCATAAAGGAAGTGCAGGAGAAGCCTCTTTTCCCATGGCTGGTAGGACTATATGAGTTCTGGAAGAACATAACCCCGGAGGCCGTTTACTACGGAGCACTGGTGGGATTTGCAGAGCTGTTGCGCACCGGCTGTACCCTGACCTCCGATCATCACTATGTTTTTCCGAAGAATCAGCCGGGGAGCCTTATTGATGATCAGATACGGGCGGCAAGGGAAATCGGCATAAGGTTCCATGCCACAAGGGGCTCCATGTCCCTGGGCAGGGATATGGGAGGCCTGCCTCCCATGGAGGTTGTACAAACTGAGGAAGCAATACTTGCCGACAGCGAAAGGCTGATAAACAAATATCATGACAGCAGCCCCCATTCAATGCAGAGGATAGCTTTGGCACCCTGCTCCCCCTTTTCCGTGACCAGGGAGCTTATGGTACAGACGAAGGAACTGGCAAGGAAGAAGGGAGTCATGCTTCACACCCATCTGGCCGAGACCCTTGACGAGGAGAAGTTCTGCCTTGAGCGCTACGGCAGGAGGCCTTTTGAGCTGATGGAAGACCTGGAATGGGTGGGGGAAGATGTATGGTTCGCCCATGGCATTTATCTGAATGATGGAGAGATAGAAAGGCTGCAGGGCTCAGGCATAGCTCATTGCCCCTCCTCCAATATGAAGCTCTCAAGCGGCATATGCAGGACAACGGAAATAGTCCGTGCAGGAGGGAAGCTTTCCATAGCGGTAGACGGAAGCGCAAGCAATGACGGTTCAAATATGTGGGAGGAAGTAAGAAGGGCTTACCTTCTTAACCACCTGAAATACGGCACTGACGGGCTTACAGCGTACCAAGTCCTCAGAACAGCTACAAGGGGCGGCGCAGAAGTGTTGGGACGGGATGACACCGGATGCCTGGATATAGGTAAAGCGGCTGATATAGTGCTGTTCAACCTGAAAGGCATAGAATACTCCGGCTGCCATGATCCGTTGGTATCTCTTGTATGCCTTGGAAATTCCAGTTTGGTTGATATGACCATTGTCAACGGCAGAGTCGTAGTAAAGGAAGGAAAGCTGACAACAATTGATTCTGATAAGGTGGCATCAGCTGCGCATAATACAGCTGCTGAAATAGTAGCAAGACAAAGAAGCAGTATCAGAAACCAGTGAATAAGGAGGGGAAAGAATGATATTAGTAGGAAACGGCAGAGTAATAACAAGGGATGATAATATTCCAATTGTTGAAAACGGATGTATTGCCATAGACGGCAATAAGATAGCGGAAGTAGGACTGACCTCAGAGCTTAAGGAGAAATACAGCGGAGCAAGGTTCATTGATGCCAAAGGCAAGCTTATTATGCCGGGTTTTATAAATACCCACATGCATTATTACAGTACTTTCGCCAGGGGTATGGCCAACGACAGCCCTCCGGCTAAAAAGTTCTCCGATATATTGAAGGGTTTATGGTGGAGGCTTGACAAGGTACTGACCCTTGAGGATGTGTATTACAGCGCCGTCGGCCCGATGATTGAACAGGTAAAAAGCGGCGTGACCACGGTTATTGACCATCATGCAAGCCCTTATGCCGTAACAGGAAGCCTGTTCAAAATAGCAGAGGCAGCAGAATACATAGGTATTCGAAGCAACCTGTGCTATGAAACCTCGGACCGTGACGGTGAGAAGATAGCTGATGAAGGTATTGCGGAAAATGTGGAATTTATAAAGTACTGCAACAATAAAAAGGATGATATGCTTAAAGGGATGTTCGGGCTCCATGCGTCCATGACCATTTCGGAAAAAACACTGGACAAATGCCTGGATGCTGTAAGCGGCCTTGATACGGGTTTCCATGTACACTGTGCCGAGGGAATCGAGGATTTGGAGGATTCGAAAACAAGGTACGGGAAAGGGGTTATTGAAAGATGGTACGACGCAGGGGTGCTTTCTGACAAGACCATAGCAGTTCACTGTATCCATATCTCAGAAAAGGAAATGGATATGCTGAAGGAAAAGGACACTATAGTAGTCCATAATCCCGAATCCAATATGGGAAATGCGGTAGGCGCTTCACCGGTGCTGGAGATGTTCGGCAAGGGAATTCTTCTGGGTTTGGGGACTGACGGGTATACAGCGGATATGACGGAATCCTACAAGGTAGGAAATATAATACACAAGCATGTAAAAGGGGATTCAAATGTTGCCTGGGGTGAGATTCCCGAGATGCTGTTTGTAAACAACAGGAGAATAGTTGAGAGGTTTATTGAGGGACAGGTTGGAATCCTGAAAGCCGGAGCACTGGCCGATGTGATAATAGTTGATTATAATCCTCCTACACCCATAAATGAAGGCAATATAAACGGACATCTTTTGTTTGGAATAAACGGGCGTTTTGTTGATACGACGATTGTGAACGGCAGGATCCTGATGGAAGACAGAAAACTGGTGAATATCGATGAAGAGAGAATGATGGCAAGAAGCCGTGAACTTGCAAGGGAAGTATGGAAACGTTTTTAAATCACGAAAAATCTGTATGATTGAAGGTGAAAAAATGGCTTTCGAAATAGTGGGGAAAAGAACGATTAGAAAAGATGCGGCAGCTAAAGTGACAGGCAGGGCGAAGTATGCCGATGACTTCTTCGAAGGGGATATGCTTGTGGGGAAGGTATTGAGAAGCCCTTACGCCCATGCAGTTGTAAAACATATCGATACAAGCAAGGCAAAGGCTCTGCCCGGTGTTGAGGCTGTGATTACCCATGAGGATCTGCCTAAGCTGAAATATGCAACTGCAGGCCATCCATGGTCCTTGGATCCGGGCCACAGGGATGTGGCGGACAGATTGATACTTACAGACAAAGCCCGTTACGTAGGTGACGGTATTGCGGCTGTTGTAGCTTCCGATGCACTGACGGCGGAAAAGGCTCTTAAGCTGATTGAGGTGGAGTATGAGGTGCTTCCCTTCGTACTTGACCCCGAGAAGGCGATGCTGCCCGGTGCACCGGTGATTCATGAGGAGAAGCCGGACAATATATTAGGAGATGCAAGTGAAGAGATAGGAAATATTGAAGAGGATTTCAGAAAAGCTGACCATATATTTGAAGGGGTTTATGAAACAAGTATTGTACAGCACTGCCATCTTGAGATTCAAAGCGCATATGCCTATGCGGACGCTGACGGAAGGATAGTCATTGTTTCTTCAACGCAGATTCCGCATATAGCCAGGAGGATTGTCGGTCAAGCCCTTGGCATGCCCTGGGGGAAGATCAGAATCATCAAGCCATACATCGGAGGAGGCTTTGGGAACAAGCAGGATATTATAGTAGAACCTATTGCAGCTGCCATGTCCCTCGCAGTCAACGGAAGGCCTGTACGCTATGCCCTCACGAGGGAGGAATGCTTTGTTGATACAAGGACCCGCCATGCAATGAAACTCTACATGAAGACAGCTGTGACAAAAGAAGGGAAGCTGTTAAGCCTCCATATGAGGCCCATAAGCAACAACGGAGCCTATGCTTCCCACGGACATACTATTGTTATGAGTGCAGGCGGCAAGTTCAGGCTCCTGTATGACTTTAATTCCATAAAGTATGAGCCGAAAACAGTTTATACAAATCTTCCGGCAGCCGGAGCAATGAGGGGATACGGCTGTCCGCAGATATTCTTTGCTCTGGAGAGCCATATAGAAGATATAGCCCGGGAAATGAAAATGGATCCCATTGAATTCAGGAAGCAGAATCTGATAAGTGTCGGGAAGAAGGATCCTCATTCTGAAATCGTTGTGAGAACCTTCGGCCTTCCCGAATGTATTGAAAAGGGAAAACAGCTCATCAAATGGGATGAAAAGCTGGAAAAATACAAGGAGCAGAAGGGTACAAAAAGAAGGGGGCTGGGTATGGCTTGCTTCAGCTATGCCACAGGAACCTATCCCCATGGTTTTGAAATAGCAGGAGCGAGGATTGTCATGAACCAGGACGGTTCAGTTCAGCTTCAGGTCGGTGCAACGGAGATAGGACAGGGAAGCGATACCGTTTTGTCCCAGATAGCAGCGGAAGTGCTGGGTTTGCCATATGATATGGTGCATATAGTATCCCAGCAGGATACGGATATAAGCCCCTTTGACCTTGGGGCTTACGCTTCACGGCAAACCTTTGTGTCAGGGGCGGCTGTAAGAAAAGCAGCAGAGGAAGTTAAAGGCAAGGTTCTGGAGATGGCATCGGAAAAAACCGGATTAAGCATTGATGAGCTTGATATTAAGGCTGCAAGGATAGTCGAAAGAAAGTCGGGCAATGAAATCTGCACACTTGAGGATATAGCGATGGAGTCCTATTATGACAGGGTAAATGCAGAACCTATTTTCGGAAATGCTTCTTACAATGTGAGAACCAATGCAATGGCATACGGAGTTACCTTTGCCGAGGTTGAAGTGGATATGGAGACGGGACGGATTGAGGTAATCGAGATATATAATGTGCATGACTCGGGAGTTATAGTCAATCCGATGCTTGCGGAAGGCCAGGTCCACGGAGGAGTCAGCATGAGCCTTGGATATGCATTATCTGAGCAGCTGTTGTTTGATCCGGAAACAGGCAGGCCTCTTAATAACAATTTCCTGGACTACAAACTCCAGACAATAATGGATACACCGGATATCGGGTCTGCATTTGTCCAATTGCACGAACCTGAAGGTTCGGTGGGGCAAAAATCCCTGGGCGAGAATACAACGATTTCTCCCGCACCTGCAGTAAGAAATGCAGTACTGAATGCTACAGGCGTTGCATTCAACAAGCTGCCTATGACACCTCAGAAGGTATTTGAGAAATTTAAACAAGCAGGGCTGCTTTAGAAAGGAGAGATAGGAATGTTTGATATTGTCAATATTGAAAAGCCTGATACTCTGGAGGCAGCTTTGGAAATGCTCTCACGCAATCCTGACATGAAAATAATTTCAGGAGGGACGGATGTACTGATCAAGATGCGTAACGGCGCTCTTGAGGAAGCTGAGCTGTTAAGCCTGAGAAATATTCCCGGAATGGATGAAATAAGCATTCTTAACAACGGAACCATTTCCATAGGGGCAATGGCGACCTTTGCCAAGATATTCAGGAGCAGCATAATAAATGAGAATCTGCCGGTTTTGTCGGAAGCGGCGGTATCGGTAGGAGGGCCGCAGATAAGAAATATGGCTACAATAGGAGGCAATATATGCAATGGTGCTGTGTCGGCAGACAGTGCGGCTACGCTGCTTGCTTATGATGCGGAATTGAAGCTTTTGAGCCGCAGCGGGTCAAGAACAGTACCAATAAGGGAGTTTTATGCAGGCCCGGGAAAAGTGAACCTGCGTCCGGCTGAAATACTTACTGATATTTTGATACCCAAGGCGGGATATGACAAGACCAGCGGCTGCTATATAAAATACAGCAGCAGAAAGGCAATGGATATCGCAATGCTGGGGGTATCTGTTGTATGCAAAACCGAGGGGGGTAAGTTTTCTGATGTCAGGATAGCTCTTGGAGTAGCGGCACCTGTACCGATAAGGTGCAGTGAAGCTGAAGCTTATGCCATTGGAAAGGAAATATCCGATGAAACCATGAAGGAAACCGGAAGATATGCAGTAAAGGCATCAAAAGCAAGAGACTCATGGAGGGCTTCAAAGGCATACAGGGAGCATTTGATTGAGGTAATGGTATTCAGGGCACTAAAAGAAGCTGTGATTAGGGGCGGGGGTGTGTATAATGGATAAGTATGAAAAGATAAGTATGGTAGTAAACGGAAAGGCATATTCCCTTGAGATTGATATAAGAGAATCGCTGCTTGAGGTGCTGAGAAACAGGCTTCATTTTACCGGAGTCAAGCAAGGCTGCTCAGTGGGCGAATGCGGAGCATGTACAGTGCTGATCGACGGGCTTCCGGTGAATTCGTGCATTTACCTGGCAGTATGGGCTGACGGCAGGAAAATAACTACTATTGAAGGAGTATCCAAGGACGGAGAATTGTCAAAAGTGCAGCAGGCTTTTGTAGACGAGGGCGCCGTGCAGTGCGGCTTCTGCACCCCCGGTCTTGTGCTTACGGCAACTGCTCTTACGGAAAGCGGAAGGAAATACTCCGACGAGGAGATAAAACGTGAGATCTCAGGTCATTTGTGCCGCTGCACAGGTTACAACAAAATATTCAATGCAGTGAAAAGGGCTCTGGACGCCGAACATTAAGCAATAGCTTATTGCATTCAATGGGCTTTTAATGTAAAATACTATTTAGATGTGAAACTATATGGCGGATTAAGAATAATAAGCAGTTTACATAGTGCCTGAACTTTTATGTTCCACTGCCGCAAATATTACGGGTTTACTGCTGGCCGAATATGATCTAATAGTAGCTATTGCATGAAGCTGACAACTTGTATAAGCTTGGAGATATGGTCTGAGTGTTTCTACCAGGTGACCTTGAATTACCTGACTACGGGTTGTTTATATATTAGATTTCCTGATTTTTCGTGTTTCAATATATGCTGCGGATATTCCATGTCAGCGGTTATAAAGTACATCGAAAATTCAAATCTACATATAAACTCCCAGAGGCGAATTAATTCTGGGAGTTTTTATTAAGGTCTTTCTTAATCAATACAAGCTTCACACATATAATATACGGACAGTCATTGAAGAAAGGGATTATAATGGAGCTGCTAAAGAATAGAATTTTGAAGGATGGAAAGGTCATAGGCGACAGTATTATTAAAGTAGACAGCTTTTTGAACCATCAGCTGGATATAGATCTGTTCAACGAGATAGGCAGGGAATTTAAAAAAAGATTCAGCGATGAAAAGATAAGCAGGATATTGACAGTGGAGGCATCAGGTATTGCTGTTGCGTGCATAGCTGCTCAATATTTTAAGGTGCCTGTGGTTTTTGCAAAAAAGTATGAAGCATTGAATCTTGATTCGGATACTTACCAAAGCGAAGTATACTCTTTTACCAAGCAGAGGAACTATAATATCCGTGTTTCCAAAAAATACATAACACCGGAGGATAATGTTCTTATCATAGATGATTTTTTGGCTAACGGCAAAGCTGCTTCAGGCTTGGTGGACATTGTCCGTCAGGCTGGTGCCGGGGTTGCGGGTGTCGGAATTGTTATAGAAAAAGGCTTCCAAAAAGGCCGGGAAGCACTGCTGCAAAAAGGAGTCCGCATTGAGTCCCTGGTAATTATTAAGTCCATGGATGAAGGGGTCATCATTTTTGATTAGAACGGATAACAAAAGCAAAATTATGATTCCACCAGTTTCATGATTTTACATAGACCACTAAATTAAATTTGGGGAGGAGAAATCAGTATGAAAAGAACCACTAGTTTACTTTTAGTGCTTGTCCTGGTGTTCGCAGCAATGTTCACAGGCTGCGCACCGAAGGCCGAACCCGCACCGGCAGCGCCCGAGACACCTGTACCAGCAGAAGAGCCAAAGGCTGAACCCCTTAAGGTAGGTTTTGTCTACATAGGTTCCGCTAAAGACGGCGGATATACCCAGGCTCATGATGAAGGCAGGCTTTACCTTGAACAGCAGCTTGGAGACAAGGTTGTTACAATGTACAAGGAAGATGTTCCGGAATCCAGCGAATGCGAAAAGGTAATCAATGATTTGATTGACCAGGGTTGTACTGTAATATTCACAAACTCTTTCGGACATATGGACTTTACGGAAAAAGCCGCACAGGCGCATCCGGACGTAAAATTCTATCACTGCTCCGGCTACAAGAGCGGCCCGAATTTCAGCAATTATTTCGGAGCCATGGAAGAGGCAAGATACCTTGCGGGTATAGTTGCGGGCCTCAAGACACAGAACAATACCCTTGGTTATGTAGCAGCCTTTGAAATTCCCGAGGTTGTAAGAGGCATCAATGCATTTACCCTTGGTGCACAGTCAGTTAATCCAAAAGTAAAGGTAAAGGTTAACTGGACACATACCTGGTATGACCCTGCAAAGGAAAAGGAAGCGGCAAAGGCTTTATTGGATGCAGGCTGCGACGTACTGGCACAGCATCAGGATACAACAGCAACCCAGCAGGCAGCTGAAGAAAGAGGCGTTTGGGCTATCGGCTATGACCTGGATACAAGGAATTCAGCACCGAAAGCATATCTGACCGCTCCCGTATGGAACTGGGGTAAGTTCTATGCTGCAGAGGTTCAGAGGATAGTAGACGGCAAATGGAAGCAGGAAAACTACTACGGCAATATGAAAGACGGGCTGGTTGACCTGGCACCTCTTACGGACAACGTCGCACCCGGCACTCAGGAAGCTGTTGACAAGGTGAAAAAACAGATTGTAGACGGTACATTCTATGTATTCCAGGGCCCGATTAAGGATCAGACTGGCGCTGTCAAGGTACCGGAAGGCAAGTCAATGACTTTTGATGAAATAATGAGCGTTGACTGGTTTGTACAGGGTGTAGAAGGCAAGATTAAATAAATCAGGATAGGAAATAATTATGGAAAACAACTATATTTCAATGAAGAATATAAATAAATCCTTCGGAAAGGTAGTTGCAAACAGAAATATAAACCTGGCCGTCCGCAGGGGGGAGATACATGCCCTGTTGGGAGAGAACGGTTCGGGTAAAAGCACATTGATGAACATGCTGTCAGGGGTTTATACCCCCGACAGCGGTTCTATTTTTATTAAGGGTAAAGAGGTGCAGTTTGCATCACCAAAGGATGCCATAGAAGCCGGAATAGGAATGATCTACCAGCATTTCAAGCTGATAGATGTCATGACTGCCAAGGAGAACATAATACTGGGGCGAAAGAACAGTTTTTTACTTAACGAAAAGACGCTTTCAGACAAGATCAGGGACATGTCGGCCCGCTTCGGCCTGGATATTGACCCGGACAAAAAGGTTTACAACATGTCGGTGGGCGAAAAGCAAACCCTGGAAATACTGAAAGTGCTGTATAGAGGTGCTGAGATACTGATATTGGATGAACCTACGGCAGTGCTGACACCTCAGGAAACAGAAAAGCTTTTCAAAATCATGAGGAAGATGAAGGCAGAAGGCTGTGCCGTAATCTTTATTACGCACAAAATGAACGAGGTTATGGAGGTGGCAGACCGCATAACTGTCCTGCGTAAGGGCGAAACAGTAATGACGGTTGACAAGGCGGATACCAATCCCAAGCATCTGACGGAACTGATGATGGGATGTCCTGCTGACCTGTCCATAAAGAGGATAGAAACTGAGAAAAAAAATGTGGCTTTGGAAGTAAGGAATTTAAGCGCCGTAAACTCAGAAGGCATAAGAGTGCTTAAAGGAATGAGCTTCGATATATACTCCGGTGAGATTTTGGGTGTTGCAGGAATTGCCGGCAGCGGGCAGAAGGAATTGTGTGAAGCTATTGCAGGCTTGCATCCGGTGAAGCAGGGACAGATTATTTTCAATGGAGAAGACCTGATAGGCAAATCACCTGCAGAGATAATAACCAAGGGGGTCAGCCTGAGCTTTATTCCCGAGGACAGATTGGGAATGGGACTGGTTGCCTCAATGGATATCGTAAATAATGTCGTGCTTAAGCTGTATCAGAAGCAGAAGGGCATATTTATAAACAGAAAGCCGGCAGAACAAAAGTCCGTGGAGATTATTGAAAGGCTCAGCATTCAGACTCCGGGAATCAGGCATCCGGTACGCATGCTATCAGGAGGGAATATCCAAAAGGTATTATTGGGAAGAGAGCTGGACTCCCGGCCGCAGGTTCTGATAACGGCATATCCTGTAAGGGGGCTTGATGTAAACTCCTGCTACACCATATATGATCTTCTCAATGAGGAAAAGCAGAAGGGTGTCGCAATTCTGTATATCGGGGAAGACCTGGATGTCTTACTGGAGCTTTGCGACAGGATCATGGTCATATGTGCAGGTGAAATAACCGGAATAGTTGATGCAAGATATACAACAAAAGAACAAATCGGCCTGATGATGACAGGGACGGTAAATCTGATGAAAGAGGGGGAGAAGAGCGAGCATGATAATGCCAATTACTATACGAGCCATTAAGAAAAGCGAGCCCAGCAGGATGAAAGCTGCTTCCATCAGAATAGGCGCTATTATCCTGGCTCTTGTGGCCTCTTCACTTTTTATACTGCTGCTGAGCCTCAATCCTGCCGATGTTTATTTGAAAATGATTCAGGGCGCATTCGGTACGGCCTATAGGATAAAAGAAACCATAGTAAAAGCGATACCTCTGGTAATTACCTCCCTTGGAATTGCGATTGCCTTTAAAATGCAGTTCTGGAATATAGGCGGGGAAGGACAGATTGCAATGGGTGCTTTCGCAGCCAGTTATTTTGCATTATATATGAATGATATGCCAATGCCTGTAATGCTTGCGGTAATGATACTTGCAGGAATGCTGGCAGGTGGAATCTGGGCGTTGATACCGGCATTTTTCAAGGCGCAGTGGGGAACTAATGAGACAATAGTCACTCTGATGATGAATTATATTGCACTTAAATGGGTCATGTTTTTGCAGTACGGGCCCTGGAGGGATCCAAAGTCACTGGGATTCCCCAAAATAGCCAATTTCCCCAAAAACGCGGTTATTCCCAAGCTGCTGGGGGTACATATGGGCTGGGTGTTTGCGCTTATACTGGTAGTCGCTGTCTACATATTCATCAACCATACAAAAAAGGGCTATGAAATTGCCGTAATAGGTGAGAGCATGAATACGGCACGTTATGCAGGCATTAATATCAAGAAGACGATATTGATAGCCATAATGCTGAGCGGCGGCCTCTGCGGACTGGTCGGGATGATTCAGGCCTCAGCCGTCAACGGTACATTATCAGTTGAAATAACCGGCGGTGTAGGTTATACAGCAATTATAACAGCTTGGCTGGCAGCATTAAGTGCACCGCTTATCTTGATAGTATCTATTCTTTTTGCTGCTCTTCTGGAGGGGGGCTCATATATACAGACTGTTTTCGGCATACCCCAGGCAGCGGCAGAAATACTTCAGGGAATAATTTTATTCTTTGTATTGGGCAGTGAATTCTTTGTACGTTATAAGTTCGTGCTTGTCAAAAAGCATCAGGCCATTGCGGAAAAGGGGGCTGATTGATTATGGAAGCTGTTATATCCTTTCTCCATGCGGCTATTGTCGCAGGTACACCCCTTTTATTTGCTACGCTGGGAGAAATCATAACAGAACGTTCGGGAAATCTGAACCTTGGAGTTGAAGGCATGATGCTTATGGGTGCCGTTATTGGCTTCATGGTTGGCCTAAACACCGAAAGCACCTTATTGGCACTGTTGGCAGCAATGATTGCAGGAGCAGGCGGCGCACTGATTTTCGCTTTCCTGACAATCACCCTGAGGGCAAATCAGGTTGTATCCGGTTTGACACTTACGATATTCGGTTCAGGATTTGCTGATTTTGTGGGTCAGGACCTGATAGGCCAGATAGCTCCTGAAAGCTTGAGGTTGTTTTTCAGGCCGTACACCATCCCGCTGCTTGGTGATATTCCTTTTATAGGGCCTGTACTTTTCAGGCAGGATGCCTTTGTATACCTTGGTTATGCGTCATCAATACTGCTGGGGCTGTACCTGTATAAGACCAGTACAGGGATGAACCTGAGGGCGGTGGGTGAGAACCCGGGAGCAGCAGATGCTGCAGGAATTAATGTAACCTTGTACAAGTATTTACATACTTTATTGGGCGGAGCACTCTGCGGCCTGGGGGGAGCCTACCTGTCACTTGTTTATGTACCAGCCCTGCAGGAGGGTGTTACAGCAGGCAGAGGCTGGATTGCCGTTGCGTTGGTCATATTTGCCACATGGAATCCTTACAAGGCGCTCTTTGGGGCTTATCTGTTCGGCGGATTGGATATCATCGGTTTTAGAATACAAAACCTGGGTATCGATATATCCCAGTATTTCATAGACATGCTGCCGTACCTGGTGACAATTACCGTGCTTGTGGTGGTATCCATGAGGAAGTCAAGGGAAAAGGCAGGGCCAAAGGCATGCGGGATTCCATATTTCAGGGAAGAACGCTGAAAGGAACAATTTACATATACAGCACCCATTCTACAGGAGGATGAGGTGCTGTCAGTTTTTTTGGAAATAAAATATTCTTGCAAAATTATTATAAAAATGCAACTATATTAATATATATACCGATCTTATTCGACAAATCTAATAGCATATGCGGTAAAATATGTAAGAGGGAGTGCAGCTTTAATGGGAGGACTATTTGGTGTTGTTTCAAGAGAAGATTGTGTGATGGATGTATTTTTCGGTACCGATTACCATTCACACCTGGGAACCAGCAGGGGAGGAATGGCAATCTGGGGCGGAAGCTGCTTCAGCAGATCCATCCATAATATAGAAAGCACACAGTTTAGAGCAAAATTTGAGGCTGAGCTGTCAAAAAAAAGCGGCAATATGGGTATAGGATGTATAAGCGATACAGATCCTCAGCCTTTGACAGTGAGATCACATCTGGGTCAGTATGCCATAAGTACTGTAGGAAGAATCAACAATCTGGATGAAATTACGAATAAAGCATTTTCAAACCGGAATATTCATTTTCTGGAAACCAACAAGGGGGTAATAAGTCCTACAGAGCTTGTGTCTGTAATCATAGATCATGAAGACTCATTTAAAGAGGGTTTGTTAAAGGCCCAGGAATTGATTCAAGGCTCTTGTTCTGTTTTGCTTCTAACACCTTCTGGTATTTACGCCTCCAGGGACAGGTTTGGCAGAACTCCTTTAATGGTTGGCAGCAAAGAGGGTGCCTATTGTGTATCTTCCGAATCCTGTACATTTGCAAATCTGGGATATAGATTTGATTATGAACTTGGACCGGGAGAAATAGTTTTTCTGACGCCGGAGGGGGTTGAAAGGATTTCACCTCCGGGGGATAAAATGAAAATATGTGCTTTTCTTTGGGTTTATTACGGATATCCCTCCTCTACATATGAGGGTATGAATGTTGAGGTCATGCGATACAGAAACGGTGCGGCCATGGCCCAAAATGACGATTTGGAAATCGATATGGTTTCCGGGATACCCGATTCGGGGCTCGGACATGCCATAGGCTACTCAAACCAATCCAAGGTACCCTATGGAAGGCCTTTTATAAAGTATACCCCCACCTGGTCAAGGAGCTTTATGCCCCAGGATCAGAACATACGAAATCTTATAGCAAGAATGAAGCTGATGCCAATTCCTGAGCTTGTGGCTGACAAACGATTGCTTTTCTGTGATGATTCAATTGTTCGGGGCACACAGCTGAGGGAAACGGTAGACCTGCTGTACAAATGCAACGCTAAAGAGGTCCATATTCGGTCAGCTTGCCCGCCTATTGTTTTCGGATGCAAGTACCTGAACTTTTCAACCTCCCGGTCTGAAATGGACTTGGCAGCAAGGAAGAGTATCATCCGGCTTGAGGGAAAGGAACCTGATTCATTTTATGAATATTGTGATCCGTCTACAGATAAGTATCATAATATGGTGGATCTAATCTGCAGGAAGCTCAATTTTTCTTCGCTGAAGTATCAGAACATCCATGATATGATTGAAGCGATAGGGATTTGCAAGGATAAAGTTTGTACGTACTGCTGGAACGGAAAGGAATAAAAGCAGCAGGGGAGTGTCCCCGCTGCTTTTGCATTTGGTATGAGTATTAGTATGTGATATAATAATATAAATATTGATATTTAATAAGGAATTATTAAAATGAACGAAACAGGAAATGGCAGGACAGAACGGAAAAACTTCTTGAAAATAAAGGACAAGACTGATGCAGAAGTAATAAGGATTGCATGGCCGGTACTGGCAGAGCTTCTTTTGGGATCATTATTCGGAATGGTAGACATGATGATGCTGGGAAGAATGAGTGATAATGCTTTGGCAGCTGCTTCCGTAGCTGCTGTAGGCATGACAAACCAACCGCTGTTTATAGGCATATCCTTTGTTCAGGCTCTGAATGTCGGCGGGACAGCAATGATTGCCAGGTATTTTGGCGCCAATCAGAATGAGAAGATTGAAACGACTCTTAAGCATGTGATGCTTCTAAGCATGCTGCTGTTGGCAATACCTCTATGTATACTGGGGTTGGTCTTTACAGATTCAATTATGGAGTTGATGGGTGCACAGGCAGATACCCTGCAAGTGGGAAGAAGCTATTTTAGGATAATAATGATCGGATTTATATTTCAGTCTCTCAATATGTCCATATCAGCGGCACTAAGGGGAATAGGCGAAACAAGAGTGCCAATGATGATAAACCTGAGATGTAATTTTTTAAATGTTATAGGCAATGCAGTGTTAATATACGGCTTGCTGGGGTTCCCAAAGCTTGGGATTACGGGAGCAGGCATTTCTACAGCATTATCAAACGTAGTTGCAAGTGTATTTATGTTCGGATATGTATTAAAGGGGAAGAGCGTTGTAAGATTCAGCATTAAGAATCCCTTTAAGCTGAACAGGAGAATTTTATATAATTTATTCAAAATAGGTATGCCGGCATCCTTTGAGCAAATGGCTTTAAGAATTGCAATACTTCTTTTTGTCAGAATAGTTGCCGAACTGGGGACTGTTATTTATGCAGCCCATCAGATTGCGCTTAATATATTGAGCCTTTCCTTTCAACCGGGGCATGCCTTCGGAATAGCGGCTTCATCGCTGGTAGGTATGTCCTTGGGTGCAGGGAAACTTGATATGGCGGAAGAGTATGCCAGAAGAACCCGGAAGTTCGGGTCAATTATTTCTACATTTATGGCTGTAATATTTTTCTTTTTCGGATCGCAGATTGTAGGATTATATTCCGGCAATCCGATGATTATTAAAAATTCTTCTGTTGCATTGAAGATAATTGCACTGGTTCAGCCCTTCCAGTCATCCCAATTCATATTGGCAGGAGCCTTAAGGGGTGCGGGGGATACCTTCTGGCCTCTGGTATCCACTTCTGTCGGTGTATTATTGGTAAGAGTTGTATTAGCTTATATATTTGTCAGCATTATGGGCTATGGCCTGGTTGGGGCGTGGATAGCCGTATTGGTAGATCAGTTTGTCAGATGGATGTTTGTTTACTTCAGGTTTAAGACGGGAAAATGGAAACACATTAAGATAAGATAAATATGAATAACAGGTAATTATGATATTTATGAAAGGAGTTTTGATATGGGTAGAAGGATAGTAATCGCCGGCGGCGGAATTGCAGGATTGAATGCTGCAAAGTCAGCCAGGGAACAGGATCAGGACAGCAGTATTGTAATACTGGAAGCTTTGGATACAAACACATATGTGAGAACCAGGCTTCCCGACTATATATCCGGTACTGCTTCATACAAAGAAATATTTCCTTATGATGACAGCTGGTATGAAAAAAATAGGATAGACATTAAAAAGAACACCAGGATTACAGGAATTGATACGGCAAATAAAACAATAATTACGGATAAGGGGAATTACGATTATGACTCGCTGGTCATAGCTCTTGGAAGCAGCGGCAATATTCCTCCTATTCCGGGGACAAAATTAGAAAACTGTTTCCCTGTACGTACTGTTGCGGATGCTGATAAGATAAGAAGCCTGTCCGGCAGCGGGAAAAAATGCACAATAATAGGAGGCGGCCTTTTGGGGCTTGAAATGGCTTGGGCAATAAGGCAGCTTGGCTGTGAAGTAAATGTTATACATAATTCAAGCAGGCTGCTTCCAAAGCAGATTGATGAGGAAGGAGCAAAATTATTATACAAGGCAATATCTGATAAAGGTATTAATCTGTATATGAATGCGCAGGTGCAGGAGATCGGAGGAGATAACAGAGCGGAGTATGTCAAGCTTGACAGCGGAACGGAAGTCAAATCCGATTTTGTTATACTGTCTGTTGGAGTCAATGCAAACACACAACCTTTGAAAGACTCAGGGATAAATATAGGCAGGTCTGTAGCAGTGGATCAATATATGAAAACAAATATTGAAGGAATATATGCAGCAGGTGATATAGCTGAATATAACGGCAGATGCTATGGCATATGGCCTATAGCGGTTGAACAGGGCAAAGTTGCCGGAACAAATGCAGCAGGAGGAAAATCCGAGTATTCTGAGATTCATCCCTTTACAAGCCTTAAGATAAAAGGGATTACAATGTTCTCAATCGGAGATGTGTTTTCCGAAGATTCTTTATCGATTGTAGAAGCTGATTTTGAAAGCGGAAGATACATAAAGCTTTTGACAAAGGAAGGCATGATAACCGGGGCTATTGTATTCGGAGATCCCAGCCTGCCCATGAAGATCAAGAAGGCGGTGGATAATAGGATCAAGCTTCCGGAAATAAAAGAAGGCAAAACGATAAATGAGCTTATCGGATGAGGTGCAGTATGAAGGCTTTATTTACAAAGAGATTCAGCAATGAAAAGATGGAGTCATTTTCTGACCTTGGATATGAGGTTGTCTATATCAGTGAAGACGAGGTGTCCCATAGGGATGGGATTTCTGATGTGGATTTGCTGGTCTGTTATGATCCTTTTAAAAGGCTGGATATATCAAAGCTTAAGCAGCTTAAGTGGATTCAGCTTTTCAGCGTCGGAATAGACCAGCTGCCCAAGCAAAAGGTCAGAGAGCAAGGTATAGTCGTTTCAAATAACAGATCAGGCTTTTCAATCCCGATGGGTGAATGGATTGTTATGAAAATACTTGAGCTGTTGAAAAACAGCAAGAGATTTTACGATAAGCAGAGAGAAAAGAAGTGGCAAACAGATTCATCATTGTTGGAGCTTTACAATAAGACCGTCTGTTTTATAGGCACAGGCAGTATTGCTCTTGAGGCGGCAAAAAGGCTTCAGGGTTTTGATGTAAATATAACAGGAATAAATTCCACAGGCAGAAGGGTAGAGTATTTCAACAGTTGCCACCCTATGAAGGAACTGCATAACGTTCTGCCGCAGGCTGATGTAGTGGTGCTTTCCATTCCATATACAAAGGAAACCCACCACTTAATTAATGAGGAAAGCATCAGTTATATAAAAAAGGGTGCCTGCCTGATAAACATTGCAAGAGGAAGCATTATAAAAGAGTCTGCACTTATAGATGCACTTCGGAAGGGAAGTATTCACGGAGCGGCACTGGATGTGTTTGAAGAGGAGCCTTTGCCTGAGGAAAGCCCCTTATGGGAGATGAACAATGTCATTATTACGCCCCATAATTCCTGGATATCCGAAATGAGAACCGAAAGAAGATATCGTATAGTTTATGAAAATCTCAGAAGGTATATAAATGGAGAGGCGCTTCTTAATATAGTGGACATTGATAAAGGATATTGATGATAAATATATAAAACATATGGAGGTAATTCTGACAAATGGAAAATGAATTTGATTGCCTTGTCATAGGCTGCGGCTTCGCAGGAGCGGTGATAGCCAGGGAACACGCAGAGCGGGGAGACAAAAAGGTTTTGATCATTGATAAACGCAGCCATATAGGAGGCAACGCTTATGATTCATATAATGATGACGGAATACTTATTCATAATTACGGACCTCATATTTTCCATACTCAAAGCAGCCGCGTATTTGAATACCTTTCACGCTTCACAGAATGGAGGGATTACTCTCACGAGGTTCTGGCCGACATTCACGGGAAATTGATTCCCGTTCCCTTCAATCTCAATTCTCTTTATCTGGTTTTTGAACAAAGCAAAGCTGAAAGGCTTGAGCAAAAGCTCATTTCGGTTTATGGAACGGAAAAGCGTGTAACAATATCCGA
>JAKJBT010000161.1 GCA_022706865.1 Bacillota bacterium | reverse complement strand
AGCCCGTCATGCTCTTTATCAAACTCATCATCCTTCCGTTTCGCTGTTGTATATCCGGACATTTTATATATTTTAGTTGCATTTTGGAATTATTATAACATATAAACTTGTTTGTAAACATATATTACGCTAAAAATTTTGTTTTTTTTGATTTCCTTAATAATGCTCCTATTTTCTGATAAATTCGTTAATTATCGTCAACTGCACTTAGATGTCGGATGAGAAGAATAATGCGACGCAGTTATAAGTCTGCATAACCAAGCAAGAGCTTGTATAGTATAGCAGGGCACACTTTTATGCATTTTGGCAACAGGCCTCTGATATGGCTTTGGTAAAAAGTTCGTGAAGCCGGCATGGAGGCCGGCTTAGGTGCCTCGGGCCATGGAGGGCCTTTTGGCACCGGTAGAACTTTTCCAAAGGCATATCAGTAGTCCTGTCAAAATCATAATCCGTGTGCCTCGATATACTATACTGTCTCTTGCGGAGGGTTATGCAAACTTCATATGCGTCGCATTATTCTTATTTTGTGCAAACATATGTTTATTAATAGTAAATAAGCGGCTCAAGTGATATAATATTTAAATGAACCAAATGAAGCAAAATGCAAGTATAGGAGGTGCTTTTATGCCTTACGACGGTTCGGTGGTCAGCTCAATTGTGCATGAGCTGCAGAATAAGCTGCTGAATGGAAAAATAGAAAAAGTATATCAGCCTGAAAAGGACGAGTTAATAATAAATGTCAGGGGCTCTGGAGACAGCTTCAAGCTTTTGTTAAGTGCCAGCTCCACCTATCCAAGAGTACATCTTACCGAAGAGAATAAATCCAATCCTGCTTCTCCCCCTTCCTTTTGCATGCTGCTGAGAAAGCATCTTACAGGAGGGCGTATAGTATCAATCAGGCAGCCTGAATTTGAAAGAATTATTGAAATAGATATAGACTCCGCAGACGAATTAGGGTACAGCACGCACAAAACCCTTATCTCAGAAATAATGGGGCGCCACAGCAACATCATATTTATTGACAAAGCCACCGGCAGGATAATAGACAGTATTAAAAGGATAAGCTTTGAAATAAGCAGCGTCAGAGAAATACTGCCGGGAGGATACTATGAATACCCTCCTTCGGCTGGCAAAACTGATCCCACTAAAGCCACAAGGGAAAGCTTCATTGAAGGTATTAAAAATACTCCGGGCAGTATAAAGGCTGAAAAGTACCTGACCAGCAGATATAACGGCATCAGCTCAGTGCTTTCAAGTGATATCTGCACAAGGGCAAATGTTAACAGTGATAAAGATCTGAAGCAATGCGGCGATGAACTGATTGAAGAGCTGTTTCTCTCATTTTCAATGTTCAGGAAGAAAGTAAACACTGCAGACTTTAAACCGAATATAGTGTACAAGGATGGCAAGGCCTTGGATTTCTCCTGCTTTGACCTTGAAATATACAGAAACTTAGAGAAACAGGAATTCCAAGAAATGAGTGAGGCAGTTGAAAGATTCTATCATGAGAAGGATCAAAAGGACAGAATTAAGCAAAAATCAGGAGATATATATAAAATTATTTCCAATAGACTGGAACGATGCTATAAGAAGCTTGAAAGGCTGAACGGAGATCTTCAGGAAGCTGCCGATTCAGAAAAATACAAGATATATGGCGACCTCATCATGTCAAACATATATTATCTTCAAAGAGGCGAGGAAAAAGCAAGGCTTCAGAATTACTACTCCTCAGAGGGCGAATACGTTGATATTCCTATGGATATCCGTCTTTCCCCCTCAGAAAACGCCCAGAGGTATTACAAGCATTACAACAAGTCTAAAAATGCAGTAATCAAGATAAAATATCAGCTTGAAGAAAAC
>JAKJBT010000067.1 GCA_022706865.1 Bacillota bacterium | reverse complement strand
CTTCAGGCTGCAGGACTGGAAGTCAGCCTTATAAAAGATGTTACTCCTATACCTCACAACGGTTGCAGACCGCCAAAACGCAGAAGAGTTTAGTAATTGAGGAGGTGTGATAGATGGCAAGATATACAGACGCTAAGTGCAGGCTTTGCAGACGAGAAGGATCCAAGCTGTATCTGAAGGGTGACCGTTGTTATACGGATAAATGTGCTATTGCAAGAAGGGCATATGCTCCAGGCCAGCACGGACAGGGCAGAAAGAAAGCGTCAGGCTATGGCATACAGCTTAGAGAAAAGCAAAAGGTAAGAAGAATATACGGCATACTTGAGAAACAGTTCAGAGCTTACTTCGAAGAAGCTGAAAGACAGAAGGGAGTAACAGGTGAAAACCTTTTGAGACTTCTGGAACTCAGGCTGGACAACGTAGTATACAGAATGGGCTTTGGTGATTCAAGAGCTGAAGCAAGGCAATTAGTCAGACATGGACATTTCACGGTTAACGGCAAGAAGGTAGATATTCCATCCTATCAGACAGGTCTTAACGACCTTATAGCTGTAAAACCGGGAAGCAAGAGTACTGAAAAGTTCAAGGAACTTGCAGAAAACGCAGCAGGAAAAACTGCTCCACAGTGGTTATCCATAAATGCGGAGATGATGGAAGCAAGAATAGTTGCTCTTCCGGCCAGAGAGGATATTGACCTTCCGATAGAAGAGCATCTAATCGTCGAGTTGTATTCAAGATAATAAGTTTTAGTGCAGTATAAGCGATAGAAGATGCAGTCTCTTTATATAAACTTGATGGATCAGTTGCCCTCAGAATAAAAAAGCTATAGATAAAAGGAGGGTTTGTAGGATGATTGAAATAGAAAAGCCCAAAATTGAATGTATCGAAATGTCGGAGGATTATACTTTTGGCAAGTTTGTAGTGGAGCCTCTGGAAAGAGGTTACGGTACTACCCTCGGTAACTCTTTGAGAAGGATATTGATTTCGTCACTTCCGGGAGTTGCTGTAACTTCCATTAAGATTGACGGCGTGCTTCATGAGTTTTCGACAATTCCCGGTGTAGCGGAAGATGTAACGGAAATAATATTAAACATCAAGAATCTTGCGCTTAAGATGCACGGGGAAAATACCAAGATCATAAAAATAGATGCTCAGGGTGAAAAGGAAATAAAAGCTTCCGATATCATATGTGATGCCGATGTTGAAATTATTAACAAGGATCTTCATATAGCAAGTCTGGATGAAGGCCATAGGTTATATATGGAAATGACGGTGGAAATGGGCAGAGGATATCAGATATCGGAAAAGAATAAACAGCCGGGACAGCCAATAGGGATAATCCCGATAGATTCGATTTTCACACCGGTTAGAAAGGTCAACTATCTGGTAGAGAATACAAGAGTCGGACAGGTTACCGATTATGATAAATTGGTGCTTGAAGTCTGGACAGACGGTACAATCAAGCCGGATGAGGCAATAAGCTTTGGTGCCAAAATACTCAGTGAGCACTTGAAGTTATTCATAACCTTGACTGAGCATGTTGGCAATGTTGAAATAATGGTGGAGAAAGAAGAAGACAAGAAGGAAAAGGTTCTTGAAATGACTATTGAAGAGCTGGATCTTTCGGTCAGATCCTTTAACTGCCTGAAGAGAGCCGGAATAAACACAGTTGAAGAGCTGACCCAGAGGACAGAGGAAGATATGATGAAGGTAAGAAATCTGGGTAAGAAATCATTGGAAGAAGTGCAGCAGAAGCTTGAAGCCCTGGGATTAAGCTTAAGAACAAGCGAGGACTAGGATTCTGATGCACAAGCAGTTTAATACGGATATTGATTAACAATACAAAACAAAAGGAGGTATTGCAATGGCTGGATACAGAAAGCTGGGACGTCCTTCAGATCATAGGAAAGCCATGCTTAGAAACTTGGTTACTTCTTTTCTTGAGCATGGAAAGATTATGACTACAGAGACCAGAGCGAAGGAAACTCAGAGCATTGCCGAAAAGATGATTACACTTGGCAAGCGCGGTGACCTGCATGCAAAACGTCAGGCCTTGGGATATATTACAAAAGAAGATGTTGTAAAGAAGCTCTTTGATGAGATAGCGCCGAAGTACAAGGAGAGAAACGGTGGATATACAAGAATAGCAAAGGTTGCTCCAAGACGCGGCGATGCAGCAGAAGTAGTTGTACTGGAACTGGTGTAGAAGCGTAGATCATATCGAATTATTAGGGATTAAGTGACTGCTTAGTCCCGTTTTGCTATGGATGGGAAGAAGGAATTAATATGGCAAATATGATTACCACTGAAAACGTAAGATTTGAATACAGCACTAACAGCGGAAGCACTAAACTGGCTTTGGATGATATAAATATAAATATTGCCAAGGGTGAGTTTGTAGCTATACTTGGACACAATGGGTCGGGAAAGTCTACCCTGGCAAAACACTTTAATGCCTTGCTGCTGCCTGGGGCAGGTACTGTATATGTAAAGGAAATGAACACAAAGGATGAAAAGCTCTTATGGGATATCAGGCAGACTGCGGGAATGGTGTTTCAGAACCCTGACAATCAGATAGTAGCTACCATAGTTGAAGAAGATGTGGCCTTCGGGCCTGAGAATCTAGGGATTCCGCCTTTGGAAATAAGGAGAAGGGTAGATGACTCAATAAAAACGGTAGATATGACCGAATATGCCAAACACAGTCCGCACCTGCTGTCAGGAGGACAGAAGCAGAGAGTGGCTATAGCAGGGATTATTGCCATGAAGCCGGAATGCATCATACTTGATGAACCTACTGCGCTTCTTGATCCTGTTGGGAGGAAGGAAGTGCTGAATACCATTATAAAGCTCAATAAGGAGGAAGGTATAACCATAATCCTTATTACCCACTACATGGATGAAGCCATACAGGCAGACAGGATATGTGTAATGAAAAACGGCAGGATTATTATGGAAGGAAAGCCGAAGGATGTATTCAAGGAAGTGGAAACGGTAAAGGCCGCGGGACTTGATGTTCCTCAGGTTACAGAACTGAGTCACAGGCTGAACAGGGAGGGGCTGAAGCTTTCTCCGGATATTCTGACTGTTGAAGAAATGGTGGTGGAGCTATGCCGGTTAAAGTAGAGAATCTTACCCATATATATATGAAAGACTCTGTATTCGAACATGTTGCAATAGATAATATAAGCTTTGAAATACAAGACGGGGAATTTATAGGCCTTATCGGTCATACCGGCTCAGGGAAGTCGACACTCATACAGCATTTAAACGGACTATTGAAGCCCAGCAGCGGAAAAGTATTCATCGATGGGGAAGAACTGGGCTCCAAGGAAATACAGATGAAGAAAGTCAGGCAGAAGGTAGGTTTGGTTTTCCAATACCCCGAGTACCAGCTTTTTGAAGAGACGGTGTATAAAGATGTGGCTTACGGCCCTCGGAACCTGGGTTTAAGTGAAGATGAGGTTGATGCAAGAGTTCGTAAAGCAATTGGGCTTGTAGGATTGGATTTTGACAGCATAAGCAATGTCTCACCCTTTGAACTCAGCGGAGGTCAAAAGAGAAGGGTTGCAATAGCCGGAGTACTGGCGATGGAACCAAAAGTGCTGATATTGGATGAACCTGCCGCAGGTCTGGACCCCAAGGGAAGGGACGAGATACTCAGGGGGTTCAAGACGCTGCATGAGCAGCAGAAAATAACAGTAGTGCTGGTATCCCACAGCATGGAAGATATTGCTAACCTGGTGGACAAGGTATTAGTTATGAATAAAGGCAAAATAGCATACTTTGATACGCCAAGAAATGTTTTCAAGGAAGCAGAAACCTTGGAAAAAATCGGGCTGGGTGTTCCTCAAGTGACATATTTGGTAAGAGAACTAAGAAAAAAGGGGTATCCCATTGCTGATTGCATAAATATAGATGAAGCAAAAAATGAGCTGTTAAGGCTTTTTAAGAGGTAATAGAACATGATTAAGGACATTACAATAGGACAATATATTCCCGGAGATACGACCGTCCATAACCTGGATCCCAGGATAAAAATAATCATAACATTTGTCTTTATAACATTATTGTTTTTTGTCGGGAATTACTTTTCTTACCTTTATATTGTTGCGTTCATGGGTTTGGCCATTGGACTTTCAAAGATATCACTGAAGTTTATTGTCAAGGGCTTGAAGCCTCTGATTGTGATAATTTTACTGACAGTAGTGCTGAATGCTTTTATGACACAAGGGGAAGTAATATACAGGCTCTGGGGGCTTTCAATCACCAGGGAAGGCTTGTATCAGGCGGGGTTTATGGGACTGAGGCTGATATTCCTCATAACCGGAGCCTCTCTTTTGACTCTGACAACATCGCCGATAGCTTTAACCGATGGCATTGAGAAGCTGCTGAGTCCATTAAAGAGAATCGGAGTACCTGCTCATGAGCTGGCCATGATGATGACCATTGCCTTGAGGTTTATTCCTACGCTTCTTGAGGAAACAGACAAGATTATGAAGGCACAAATGGCAAGAGGTGCGGATTTTGAGACGGGCAATCTGATAAATCGGGCTAAAGCAATGGTTCCGCTGTTGGTACCATTATTCATCAGCGCATTCAGGAGAGCCGATGAGCTTGCTCTGGCAATGGAGGCAAGGTGCTACAGGGGCGGCGAGAAAAGGACGAGAATGAAGCAGTTGAAGCTGGAGTTCAGAGATTACAGTGCCATGATGATTGTAGCAGCGTTTTGCTTTCTGGTGATATGGAGTCGATAAACTATGAGAAACATAAAATTAGTTATCGAATATGACGGGACGAATTATTGCGGATGGCAGGTCCAGGAGAATGGGCCTTCTATTCAGGCTGAGATTGAGAAGGCTTTGCTTGCCGTAACCGGTGAGACAATAAGCATAAATGGCTCCGGCAGGACGGATGCCGGAGTTCATGCCAGAGGGCAGGTGGCAAGCTTTATTACGGAAAGTTCCATACCTCCCGAGAAGTTTGCTTATGCTTTGAACAACAAGCTGCCGGAAGACATTGTTATAAAGGAATCGGGAGAAGTGCCCCTTGATTTTCATGCAAGATTTAGTGCTGTTGGAAAAAAGTACAGTTATCTTGTTATAAACAGCAGATTTCCGTCTGCTCTTCTTAGAAATCATGCATATCATGTCAACTATTGTGAAAGATTAGATATAAGCAGGATAAAGACTGCGGCAGAAGCTTTTATAGGCACTTATGATTTTTCCGGGTTTATGGCAGCAGGCAGCAAGGTTTCCAATACTGTCAGAACCATATATGATGTATCCATAGAGCAGGAAGAGGAATTAATCCGCTTTATTTACAAGGGTAACGGATTTTTGTACAATATGATTCGTATAATAACAGGCACCTTGTTATATACCGGAATTGGCAAAATCAATCCGGAGGATGTGAAGGACATCATAATGTCAAAGGACAGGGAAAGAGCCGGTGTGACCGTTCCGGCACAAGGATTGTATTTGGAAGAAGTATACTACGATTTTCCTTGACACGCGTGGTTCAATGTATTAAAATATTATATGTTGCAAAATGTGGTTCATAGCCCCGAATCACTTGCAGCATGTTTATTATAAGAAAATAATGCTAAGCTCTTATTGAGCGGATCAGCGGCTGGCTTTTGTGAATGTGGGACACAATAGCGGACTGTGAGATTCATATCTATTATAAATACCATACAAGGAGTGAAAAGGATGAAGTCATATATACCAAAGGTCGATGAGATTCAGAGAAAATGGTATGTAGTTGATGCAACCGATAAGGTTCTCGGAAGACTTGCAAGTGAAGTTGCAAAGATATTAACCGGAAAGAATAAACCGATTTATACGCCTCATATTGATACGGGCGATCACGTAATAGTTATAAATTGCGACAAGGTTGTTCTTACAGGCAAGAAGCTTGACCAGAAGATGCACAGGACAGTAACAACCCGTGTCGGCAGTATGAAGGAGACTCCATACAGAAAGTTCATGGCTGAACAGTCTGACAAAGCCGTATATGAAGCAGTTAAAGGCATGCTTCCTAAAAACAGCTTGGGCAGAAAAATGCTTAAAAAGTTAAGAGTTTATAAAGGCGCCGAACATGAAAACGCAGCTCAGATGCCGGAAGCTCTTGAACTGGACATATAGGTTTGAAAGGAGGAAGTAACTGTGGCGAAGAAAGTTCAGTATTTTGGAACAGGAAGAAGAAAGCAGTCTGTTGCTAGAGTCAGGCTGGTTCCCGGAGAAGGTAAAATAGTAATTAATGATAGAGATATAGATGACTATTTCGGATTAGAGACATTGAAGCTTATTGTGCGACAGCCTCTGGTTCTTACGGATACCCTTTCAAAATTCAATGTATTGGTAAATGTTATCGGCGGTGGCTTTACAGGCCAGGCCGGAGCCATAAGGCATGGTATTTCGAGAGCGCTTTTAGAAGCGGACGAGACTCTCAGGCCTATGCTCAAGAAAGCAGGATTCCTTACAAGAGATCCTAGAATGAAGGAAAGAAAGAAATACGGGCTCAAAAAAGCAAGAAGAGCTCCGCAGTTCTCAAAGAGATAATCGGCAAATTTACAAACCTCAGAAACTCAGTGTTTCTGAGGTTTTTATTCTGAATGCAAAAAGATTCCCGTGGCCCGGCAGCAAGCTTTGATTGGCCTGTTAAGCGAGGGTTGCCAGGCTTTTCTTATGCCGATTTGTCAAAAAATGAAAGAGGTACCTATTCCTCCATACAAATAATAATAGCTGCAAATTATCACAAACATAATGTCGAAATTGGCAGATTTCTGTTATAATGTTAGAAAGCACTTTTTACATAACTGCACATATCGGAGGAGAAGCAGATGAAGGAGTTCAAACCGGGACAGTTTGTAGTAATACTGTCACCTTTCACAGAAACAGAAATTTACGGTAATATAAAGTTTGTTTCCGACAAGTCAATTACATTGAGTATAAAGAATATAGGGATCCTTAAAGTCGGCTGGGATATACTGTGCCTTATAATAGATGAGACAGATGTCTTTGAATTTTACAGCAAGGTTGAATTCCTGGAAGGCAATGCTATTAAGATAGAAAGGCATATGGAAGCAAACCTTTGCACTATAGAGAAGAGAAGATTCAACAGGGTGGATTGTGAGATTGGCTTTGTCGGAAGGCCCATGATGATTAACAATGTTTCAATAGCAAAGTCCGGCAAAACCTTTATGGGAACAATAAAAAACATCAGCGCCGGAGGAGTAATGGTTGAAACAAATCTATGCTTTCCGACTGATATGGTCTTCAGCTTCAAGCTTAAAATCAACTATTTCGTTGACTGTATCGCAAAGGTGAGAAGGGTCAGCGAAGTGCCGAATCAGAATAAGTATGAAATGGGCTGTGAGTTCATAGATGTGAGTGTTGAGGACATGAAAGCCATAGCCATGTTTGTCTTCAAGGAACAGCTCAAGCGGAAAAGAAAGGAACTGTACGACAGTATTTTCAAATAAATAGGGGGAATCATAGATGGAGAAGTGTGAAGCTACACAGTACAAGAGCATCAGCCTGCCGAGGCTTAATAACCTTAAACCCAATATAGAGTCCACAGCCCTTAAGCTGATGGAAGAAGCAGGCGAACTGGCGCAGCTTATCGGAAAGTACAGAGGGTTGAACGGAGAAAGCTGCAGGATGGAAGAAAGACAGTGCGTTGACAGAATAGCCGAGGAGCTGCTGGATGTGGCCCAGGTGGCTGTTTCAATGATGTTCGTGCTGGAAGAAAGCTACTCGATAGATATACAGGAGAAGGTTGAGAGTCATATTAAGAAGCTTAAAGGGAAAGGATATATAAAGGGCTAACAACATGATAAACGTATTAGCTATCTATGGAAGCCACAGACGAAGACAGAACAGTGACATCCTGGTCGATAAGATTCTTGAGGGTATCGGAAGCAATGAAGCAAGCATAGAGAGAATATATGCTTCTTCACAGGGCATAAAAAGCTGCACGGCTTGCGAGAGCTGCTACAAGCTGGGACGCTGTGTTATAAAGGATGAGATGCAGCAGGTTTATGAAGCTATGGATAAAGCTGATATTGTGGTCTCATCATCGCCGGTATACTTTTATTCAGTATCTTCCCACATGAAGAAGCTTATCGACAGGTGTCAGGCTGTTTGGGCAAGCAAGTACAGGACGGACAGCAGCCTGATATCAAAAAAACATAGGATCGGTTATATAGTGTGTACTGCAGGAGAGCCTGAGGGCAAAAGCCGTTTTGAATGTGCAGTCATGGTTTTTGAACTGTTTTATAAGTGCATAAATGTTGAACTAGCCGGTAGCCTGCTTGTTTCTGATGTGGATAATCGGCATGTCAGAGATAGGGAGGATATTCTGCAAAAGGCTTTTGAAGCAGGACTTCTTTTGAGAGAAAGCATATCATAAATCAATTTAAATCATTCCGCATATAACTCCTTGATACTTTCGGTTCTTTTGTACATGGTTCAGTGAATATCTTAAACTGAACAGTTACTTTAAGTAAAGCCGGAGTATTTGGGGGTGTGTTCAATGAGGCTCTATATAATCGACAGAAGCAAGGCTGTCGGATATATGATCAAATTTGCATGGATATTGTTATTGTTCTTAAGTATAGGTTTTATAAGCAAAAACACTACTGCGGCATTTTCCCTTCCTATAAGAAGTGCTGTTGTTGTAATAGATGCAGGGCATGGGGGAAGAGATCCGGGAGCGTCGGGCAGCAGCGGTATAACAGAAGATGTAATTAATTTGAAGATTGCGCTTAAGCTCCGAAGGCTCATAGAGCAGGGAGGAGGCACAGCTATTATGATAAGAGAGGATAACTCCGGACTTTATACCGAAGGCGGAAACAGACTTATAACAAGAAAAAGCGAGGATCTTAAGAACAGGCATGCGCTGATAAACAGCTGCGGGGCGGATATTCTTATAAGCATACATCTGAATAGCTTTCCTCAGTCCCAATATTTTGGAGCTCAGACCTTTTATATGAAGAATGATGAAAAATCCAGGAAGCTGGCAGAGGGCATCCAGAACGAGCTGATCAAGGTGCTGGATAGAGGGAATGAAAGGAAGGCAAAGGCCACTGATTCCATGTATATCCTGAAAAACAACAATATGCCGGGAGCCCTTGTAGAATGCGGATTCCTTTCAAATCATGAAGAGGAACGG
>JAKJBT010000066.1 GCA_022706865.1 Bacillota bacterium | reverse complement strand
ATTGCTATTTTGCCCTATTCACTGATATTTATCAATACCTGTTTATCAATATTGCGCCGGCCTGAAACATCCGCCTGCTTACAATTTATCCAGAACAGAATATGCCCTGTCAATATATATGATAGCATCGCATTCAGGATATTTCGTTTTTATTTCCCGGGCGACTTCATTGGAAAGGTCCTTTGCCATTTTTTCGTCATATTCAAAGGGCACCACCAGGTCAAATATGAGGTTCTTATGCTCCTCTCCTCCGACTATCCTGAAATCATGTATCGTCAGCTCTTCATGCATTTCGCTTATAAGCTCGGTAATCTTATTCTGAGTCTCCTGCACCACTTTATCATCAGTATTTATGGGATCCATGTGGATCACCATGTGTATATCCATTTCCTTAGAAATTTCCTGCTCCGCCAGGTCAATTACATCGTGTGCCTTCATTATATCCATATTCGCAGGAATCTCAGCGTGCAGTGAGACTACGCACCTTCCTGGGCCGTAATTGTGGACTATCATATCGTGTATGCCAATGATGCCGTCATAGCTCAGGACCTTTTCGGTTATCGACCTTATGAACTCCGGCTCAGGAGCTTCCCCCAGCAGCGGGTTCAAAGTGTCTTTTGTAAGAGATATTCCGGAATAAATTATCAATGCGGATACCAAAAGCCCCACATATCCGTCTGCGGGAAAAGCTGTCCAAAGGGAAGCAAGCAGCGACATGGCAACTACCGATGTGGTAATTACATCGCTCAGGCTGTCGGCAGCAGAAGCTTCCATAGTTTTGCTGCCTATTTTCCGGCCTATCCTTTTATAGAACCTGCTCAGCCAGACTTTAACACCTATGGATATCAGCAATACTGAAAAAGGTATTATATCAAACTTGACTGCCTCGGGATTCCTTACCCTTTCAAAGGAGCTTTTCAGAAACTCAAAGCCCACAAGTATAACCATGAAGGATACAACCATAGCAGATATGTACTCTATCCTCCCATGGCCGAAGGGATGCTCCCGGTCGGCAGGCTTGTTGGTTATCTTAAACCCAATCACAGTAATTATGGAAGATGCGGCATCGGAAAGATTGTTTACCGCATCAGCGGTAATCGCGATGCTGTTTACCATAAGGCCTATTGCAATCTTTACCCCTGAAAGCGCCACATTGCATGCAATACCTACGAAACCTCCCAGGTAGCCGTATTTTTGCCTGACGTTTTTATCCCTGATATTATCTTTATCCTTTATAAATGTCTTAATTAAAATATCTGTAAGCAAAATAACACCCCGGATTCTCTATATAATGCTATAGTATCCATACCTAATATATTATACGGCTATAGCAGAATAATATCAAAAGGAAAATACATCGTCATATTTTACCTCCGGCATTTTCTATCTGAACCTTAACCTCAACATTGATCTCCGAATCCTGAATGATTCTGTCAATATCCTCTTCAGCCATCTTTTCCCTGGAATGTGCCTTTATCTCCATCCCCAATTCCAGCGCGTCGAAGCCGTACTCCTTCTGCACCTTGGCAACAAAATCCTCCGCCCTTTTCCTGATTAAGTCCTCCAGGGATTTCTGACTGAGCTTGACAAAATCCTTATTGTCAATAACAGGCTCATTCTTCTTACGCTCAAATAACCTTCCCGATATCTTTATCAATATGTTGAATATATATCTGTCTCCTTCTTTTTTTACTTTAATCTTACGCCTATTCTTGCCTTCAAAGGTTACCTGGTCTATGACTTTATTATCCTCCATAACATCAAAGGTAATCATTCCTCTGCCCCGGATTCCCCTCAGCAGTACAGCAATCTCGGTTTCTTCCATGTTTAAATGCACCATGCTTTTTCCGTCATGCAGAAGGCATGAGCCTGCAAACATTATATTTCCCTCCTTATGCACGATGTAGGGCAGCAATGGAGCCGTATGGTTTGAAACAATATGCCTGTTAATTTCAAACAGCGAGGAGGTGGGGAGAAAATTAGTCCTCCTTATATTTTCTAAAAGCACCTGTAAATATATACCCGGATTTGGATAGTGCTTCACAGGTGCTTTCAGCATGTCTGCAGCCCTTCCCGCTGATACTGCCATTTGAATAGCTCCTTTTACCACAGGATTTCTTGATAAAATATCAGTCAGTTCCATAATGTTCTCATTTCTGATAAGCTCTTCCCCCAGCATAACTATCTGAAGCTGTCCCTGTATGATCTGCTCACCGAAGTGTGTGTTTCTATTGTTTATCCCCTCTCCGTCCAGAGAACCGGAAGTTATATCAACATGGTACTTTTCCGCCGTATCCTCGTAGAAAACCGGAAACCCTGCACTTATAAGGTATTTATCATCAGGCTGCATCTTTTCCTCTTCATTGGCGTAGTCATAACCTCTTATAAAAGGAACTGCCAGCTCATCCAACTCCCTTTCATCCCAACATCCCGATAAGGATAAGGCATTGATAATTATGACTGCGGACAACAAAATATATTTATGTATTTTATTCATCTCTTGCCCTCCCCTTGCCCCGGATAATCGAAAGCCCCAGTAAAAGCAGCGGCAGTGCAGTTCCCAGTATCAGCGAATACATACCGACAAAATCCGATAGGCGGAATGCAATGCCTATATTTTTGGGATACCATGCAATTGCAGCAATAATAGGATATAGCAGTATCACAACCTTACTCAGGGATTTCATGCCAAATACATCCTTTATAATAAGGCCGGCACAGAAGTATTGATTGCTGACCGGCCTTATGGCCACTCCTATCCATGCTATTATTGCAATGAACTCTATCCTTTCCAGCACGGGAATTTCAGTAACAGAAAGAAGCCTCAAAGTAGGCCATGTGAACATTTGGGTAAGTTCCGCCCCGAATACCGTTACAGTAGTTATCACCGTGTACAAGTATATCAGTGCTGTTATTATGAGTGCCAGCACGGCTGCCTTCAGGGTCTCCTTCTTTTTCAATACATAAGGAGCAAATACAATAATAGTCTCGAAGCCTGAATAAGCAAAGCCCGTAGTTAAAGCTGCCTTGGAATAATCACCAAGACTGTTATTCAGCACCGGCATAAGATAATGAATATCCGCAAATTTTATTACCGATGGTATTGATAAAAAAAGCGGCGGAAGCAAAACATAAAAAAGAAACTCATTCAATCTTCCAAGAACCTTTATTCCTGAGCCTGCCATATAAGCGCTTACAGCAAGCCCGAGCATTATCTTGAGAAGAATCGGGGTTTTCGGCAGCAGAAACATTGTGATTACTTCAGTAAACACCCTTAGTATTGCTGCCGAAGCTATTATGGAATATATGACAAATACTGCTGACAGAATTTTTCCTGCCCATTTTCCCGCAAGCATCTCTGTAAGTGCAACGAAGGATAAGCCCGGATGTCTGCTTACCACTTTGTTTGAAAGCCAGATAGACACAAATGGGATAATTCCCCCCAAAATTACTGCCAGCCACGCGTCCTGCCCCACCGCCTCTGCCGTGACCCTGGGGAGGCTTAGAATCCCCGCCCCCAGCATACAGCTTATAAGTGTGAAAATAAGCTGCTTGCTTGTTATTGTATAGCTCATTTCAGTTTTCACCGGTACCACTCTTCTCTCTGTTGTTTACCGCCCTCGTATCATCCGTATGCGGGATTGACACGGGCCTTTTGACATTCATCCACAAAGGCATTCTAAGCAGGGCATCCTTCATGTCTCTGAACCTGGAGGGTGCGTATGGAGAAAGGTATGGCACACTGAAGCTCTCCAGCTTAGTAAGGTGTATCACTATTACGAGGAGCCCCAGAGCTATTCCATAGGCTCCGAAGGTTGCTGACAGTATTATAAGAAAAACCTTCAGCAGCCGTATGGATAATGTCATGCTGTAGTTGGGCAGCACGAAATTGCATACCGTAGTGATTGCTATCACTACTATCATGGCAGGGCTCACAAGATTGGACCTTATGGCGGCGTCTCCCAGAATTATCCCCCCGACTATACCAAGAGTCCCTGCTACGGACGTAGGAAGCCGTATGCCGGCTTCCCTCAGCACTTCAACCGTAAACTCCATAATCAATGCTTCAATTACAGGCGGAAAAGGAACCTTTTTCCTCAACCGGGCAAAGCTTATAAGCAGTTCCGAAGGTATAAGCTCCGGATGAAAGCTGGTGAGAGCTATATATATTGATGTGCCCAAAACTGCAATCAGAAAGGCAATCAATCGGATAATACGTGAAAATGTTCCCGCTTGAAACTTCTCATAGTAGTCTTCGGTTGCCTGGAAGAACTCGACAAATATTGCCGGAGCTGCGAATACAAAGGGTGACCTGTCGGTTATTATAAGAAGCTTTCCCTCCAGGAGGTTTGCCGCTGCCCTGTCCGGTTTTTCCGTTCCCATAAGCTGGGGAAAAACAGACCATGGGTTGTCTTCAATATACTGTTCAATATAACCGCTTGAAAGTATGGCATCTATATTTATTTTCTTTATCCTCTTTTTCACCTCATCCACTATTTTGGAATCCGCCAATCCGTTTATATATGCAATTGCCACATCAGTCTGGGATCTCTGCCCTATTTTGAACATTTCAACCCTAAGCATAGGATCCTTGATAAATTCTCTTATCATCCCGATATTTACCCAGATATCCTCTATGAAACCCTCCTTGGTGCCCCGTATCCTTTTTTCTGTTTCAGGCTCCGATATCTGCCTTTTTTTCCCGCCGTCAACAGCAAATATAATGAATCCCTCTATTCCTTTTACAAGGAGAATCCCTTCTCCTGAGAACATGTCCCGCAAGGTGGTGTTATAATCTTTACTGTATCTGACACTGCCTGTCTGAAGGCATTTTTTTATAATACTCTCCTTCAGCCTTTCACCGCTCAGTTCGATACCTTCCAGGCCGCTGCAGGTCATCAGCGGCTTTATCACGCTGTCGTTCAGCAGCTTTTTATCAATATTTCCCGTAAGATATACAAGCAATGCATCTAGGTTCTCATTGCCGCCGATAAAAAGCTCTCTCATTATCACATCCGCATTACCCGAGAGGTCTTTCCGAAGCCTCTCGGCGGTACGGTCAAAGAAGTCCGCAGAATCTGCATTCATTACGCCTGCTGATGCCTTGGTCCTGAATTTCATTGTACTCACCGGCTTCACTTCTTTTGGGGCAATTCTGTACTTCTTCATGGAATACTCTCCCTCAATGAATAGCGCTGATCTTCTGTAATAAAAGATATTGTTTCCAATTAAAGCTTATTTATAATTTCATAAAAAAAAGAAGCCTTGCGGCTTCCTATACTCCTTCTCTATACAAAACCTCCAGCATCATTTTCAATCCCTGGAGCCCTATGTTCAGTACCCGGCTGTCCTTTATTACATCAGACAGCTTTTCCTCAACCATTCTTATCTTCTTTTCCCTTATAAACTCCTTGTTCTCCCTTGAAACAAAGCATCCCTTTCCTATAACAGTCTCAATAAAGCCTTCCTTTTCAAGCTCATCATAGGCTCTCTTGGTAGTAATTACACTTATATGCAAATCAGCCGCCAGCTTCCTGATGGAGGGCAGAGCTTCTCCGGGCTTCAGCTGCTGATTGATGATCTGCTTTTTTATCTGGTTTGCTACTTGCTCATATATGGGTTCCTTCGTCGAATTACTGACTGTTATATCCACATATATACACCTCACCTCTGTGAAGAATGACTGTGAGACAGGATTTGTCCCGTCTGTCATTGAAAACTATATACACACGAAGTCCTGGAATCGTGTATTTTGTTTATAGTGTGCATACTGTTAATACTGTGTATGCCATATATGTACAGTATAGACATTTTTGACCTGCGTGTCAATAAAATTGGTGAAAGATGTAGAAAGCTGCGAATGAATAATATAAGCTGGGTTAAATTAGTATAATGTATGTACATACATGCGTAAATATATTGTAAAAAGTGTATTATTCAAAAATAGGGAGGAAGACAGTTGATGCGCAGTGCCAAAACCCTTGTATATACTGCTCTGATTCTTGGAATTGCATTGTATTTGAGGCTTCGCTTTATAATATATGCTCCTTTTGAATTCAAGATCGACGCCTGGAGTATGTATAACTATGCCTTAAATGTAATGAAGGGCGAATATTACGGACACAGCTTCGGAGAGCATTGGTCAAGATATGCCTACTGGCCTCCCCTTTATATTTTCCTTTCCGGCTTTATCTACAGGTTTTTCGGCATTGCGCAGGATTTTATTGTAATGAGGGCAATACAGGCAGGTTTTTCCGCCGTTTCCTGCCTTCTCTGCTTTATAATTGCCAGAGAGGCTTTAAAGGATTACAGTGATCTCCATGATGAAGCGGGGCTTACTGCAGGCATTCTGATGGCCCTTAATACAAGAATGGTGGCCTATACCAACCATTTATATGTTGAAACGGTATTCATCACCATTTATCTGGCGGCAGTATACTTCTCCCTCAGGTATTTTAAAGATGAAATGTCTCTCAAGCTCAGTCGTCCCAATGGTTCTGCCCAGATTAAACACCTTATTTTGTTCTCCATTTTCCTCGGGCTGGGCAACCTTACACGCCCTGTGCTTCTTCTGCTCCCCGCTGTTACATTTTCCTCTGCGCTGTTATTTATTGCCGCCAAAAGGTTCAGCATCTGGCGAGGCATTAGGGTCCTCGCGGCTGATGGAGTCCTTTCACTTCTTATTATGCTTGCTGTGCTCTCCCCCTGGATCCTCAGAAACTATGCCGTTACAGACCGCCTGATACTGATAGATACCAATGGCCCCATCAACTTTTACATCGCTCATAATCCCCATTCCAACGGAACATGGGTTGACATAAAGAAGGCGCAATCCGATATGTTAAAGCTGTATGAGACGGGTTATAAAGAGGGTTTGGTTTACATAAGAAATAATATTAACAGGGAAATAAATCTCTTAAAGGTTAAACAGCAGCTTTTTCTTTTTCATGGAGATTATCATATCTCTGAGGCCGAAGTGTATCTTTCCAGAACCTATAGGCTTCCTCTTTACGGCAGCCTGATTAAGATGGAGGGCCCTTACAGGCTTCCTCAAATGTCCTTTGAATTCCTATGGAAATCTGCGCTTTTGCTGCTGGTGCTTTTCATACTCAGGCTTATATCTGCCAGATCCCTGTTCATACTTTTTTGTGAGCCTGCATGGATAATAGGGAATTTCCTGTATATGAACCTTATCATTCTGATTTTTTATTATGCTCCAAGGTACAGAATCACTGCAGAGCCCTTTCTCTGCATCCTCATAGGAGTCTTTCTGGCGGGCATATTTACATCATATAGGAAGAATGTGACATAGCTACACATAAAGTATTACTATACTGACTAATACCCACAGCATTATGTCAACAATCAGAGGTATATCGGTCAGTATTATTTCCTCCGGGCTTTCACCCATTTTTTTATTGTATACGATATACTGGTATCTGAAGATTCCATATAGAACGAACAGGATGGTCACCATTGAATGCTTGCCTTCGCTGGCATAAAAGGTATATAGGCTATAGGATATCAATGTGGATGCCGTTACAATCGAAAGCATATTATCAATAAAATCCAGGGAATAGTGCTCCAGAATGCTCCTGTGGCTATGAGCATCCGTCTGAAGTATCAGCAGCTCATTTCTCCTTTTGCTGAAGCCGAGAAACAGTGACAGCAGAAAGGTGCACAGCAGCAGCCAGGGTGAGATCGTCACCCCTATAACTACCGCCCCTCCTGAAACTCTCAGTATGAAGCCCAGGGCAATGGACATAACATCAAGAATAACAAGGTTTTTGACATGCAGCGTATATACCACATTATTGACTAAATAAGTCAAGACAATAAAACCAAACCTGTAATCCAGCATAAAGGATAATATAGCTGAGACAGGAAGCATGATTATCATCAATATTTGCGCTTCCCTTCTGTCTATTATCCCTGCAGCTATAGGCCGCATACTCTTTCTAGGATGCTGCCTGTCTTTTTCCACATCATGAATATCATTAAATATATAAACTGTGGAGGATATCATACAGAAGCACAGAAAGGCATATAAGACAGTCATTACATACTGCGGTTTGTCCATGTTCCTTGAAAACAGCAGTGCCGCAAACAGGAACAGGTTCTTTATCCATTGTTTTGGTCTGAGCAAATGGATAAAGCCCTTGAATTTGACCCAGCCTTCCAGCCTTTTCACTCCTTCCATATTCATAACCTCCTATTTAATTCTATTCCGGAAGCCTTGCACATAATTAACGATTATGCTTCAGGGTGCCAGTTTTATTTTTTCCTGTGAAGCCCTTTAAATTCCCATTGGAATAAAATACATCCGGAGGCATAAAAAAAACGCCTTACGGCGCTTTTTTTACGGCTTGTATATAACTCTTTCATCTATGTCTTTAAGGGTACTGCATCCGGTCATTATCATTGCATCTCTTAGCTCAGCACCAATTTTCCTTGTATAAAGCTCAACCCCTTCTGCACCACCGCCGTAGGCTGCAATTGCATAAGGCCTTCCGATAAGCACTGCATCGGCGCCAAGAGCAAGTACCCTCACAATATCAATTCCTGTTCTTATTCCGCCGTCAATAAATATTTTGATTTTTCCTCCTACTGCCTTGTATATTTCCGGCAAAACCTCCACCGGTGCGGGAGTATGATCCAGTACCCTGCCTCCATGGTTGGAAACCACTATACCATACGCCCCCGCTTCAACAGCCTTGACCGCTCCCGCAACTGTCATAATCCCCTTTATTATGAAGGGCATCCTCGAACCAGTAACTATTTCTCTAATTTCTTCAACGGGTTTCGAACTTACGGGTTTGCCTAAAGCAGCCAGAAGGGTGAGGCCTGCAGCATCGATATCCATAGCTGCTGCTAAAGCTCCTGCCGCTTCCGCCATTTTAATTTTTCTTAAAATTTCATCGTTCTTCCACGGCTTTATTGTCGGTATACCCCAGCCACCAGCTTCTGATATAGCCTTCAGAGGAAGTTCGTAGAATTCATCTTTTACTCCGTCGCCGGTGAAGCCTGCCGTACCCGCGTTCTTACAGCCCGATACAATTGCATGGCTGTATTCATAGTCATTTGAATCTTCCCTGTAATGCTGCTGCAAACCTCCAATAGGGGCTGCAAAAACCGGATAAGCGAAGCTCTTGCCAAAAAGCTCTATAGTTGTATCCACTTCCTTGGATTCATATATTGTATCCATGTTAAGCTTTATTTCATTCAGCTTCTCATAGCTCCTGATAAATCCGCTTCCGCTGCCCTTGCCGCCCACACCCGGTATTTCACCTCTGCAG
>JAKJBT010000065.1 GCA_022706865.1 Bacillota bacterium | reverse complement strand
TAAGGTTTTCCACAAACTCCTTTGCAAAAGGTGCCCAAACGGTGTCAATAAGTACATTCTTCTTGTCCTTTATAAGATATGAGTTGTAAGAAGAACCTCTGTGAGTTGAATACTCGTCCCCGTGAAACCTCCTTAGCTCCCAGTCAATTTTCCCTACCCATGTAACTTTGTCAGTCATTTTAAAACTCATTTGCATTCCCTCCTTTGTAATACTTTAATTATACCATGTATTAGCATAAATAATGATAATAATTATTTGTTCAGCTTCTTGCCGATGACAATCCGAATAAGACGCCGACAGCTCCCAATGCGGCACTCAGAAGCATAATCAGCATAACAAGGTTGGAAGCCAAGGCCTCCAGGGGTGGAAAAGGAATGAAGGCTATCGGGCCGGCTGCCTTTGTATATAAATACTTCAATGTATATGCTGCCAAGGCTGAGGATAACACACCTCCTCCCAGGGTGAGAAGGAGTCCTTCCAGCATGAAGGGTATACTGATAAATGCTTCAGGTGCTCCCATCAGCCTAAGAGTATTTATCTGCTCTCTGCAGTCGTAAATTCCCGTTCTGATAATATGTGATATTATAACCGTTGTGGATATTCCGGCAGCAGTAATAATCAGGTATCCCAACATCTTTATTGTCTGTGAAATCCCAAGGATACGTTCCAGCACCTCCCTGTTATCTCTCACATGCTCAATACCCGCAATCAAGTCTAATTTTTTCAGTATCAGGCCTATATCTTCTATTTGGATTTTCGCTTCTATAAAGGAACTGAAAGGATTTTCATCTAAATACTCCAGAACATGGGCTTCCTTCCCCAGTATTTTTTCCATCCTGCTGTATGCTTCCTCTTCACTAATCAGCCTTGCTTCATATACTCCCTCAATGTTTTTGATCTCTTTGACCAGCCTGTCGGCACCGGCAGCATCCAAATCATCACTGAAATATATACTTATTTCTGCCTCTTCTTGTATTGCAAGAACAACCTGATTGCTGATCCACCAACCGGAAATCATCATGGCAAGAATGAAAAAAATTAAACCTATGCTGAGAAAAGACAGTATATTAGACAATAGATTCATACGTATTATTGTCTTCGTTTCTTTAATGAAATAGCCTGTATTGAATAATATATTCTTCATCCAAGCACCCCCACTCTTTCGCGGCTCATTGTCCCGTTATCCATGAGGATAAGCCCTGCATCCTTCTCGCTTTCAATCAAATGGGTTGCGTGGGTAGTGATGATTATTGCCCTGTTGGTATCTCTGAAGGATTTCAGCAATTCCAGTATGTTTAGGGCATTATTCTTATCCAGATTGCCTGTAGGCTCATCTGCTATTATCAATACCGGTTCTCTTGCTACTGCCCGGGCAATAGCCACCCTCTGGCATTCACCCCAGGACAAGTGCTCTACCAATGAAAGCATTTTTTGCTCCAAACCCACCTTTTTCAGCGCATTTCCGGCATTTTCCCTTATGCAGCCGGAAGGGATATCCAGAAATCTCATTCCCAGCATGACATTTTCCAAGGCAGTTCTGCCTTTTATCAGCCTGAAGTCCTGAAAAACCGGCCCGATCATTCTGCGCAGGTTCCCGATCCTTGATGCTTGTCCCCTGCAGATGTGCTGTCCCAGCACCCTCAAGGAACCGGCAGTCGGATATTCCGCACCCATGAAAAGCTTCAGCAGGCTTGTCTTTCCGGAGCCGCTGGGGCCGGTTATGTATACCAGCTCGCCCGGCTTAACTGAAAGTTCAATATTCTTAAGAGCTCTGGTACCATCCGGATACTCCAAACATACTCCCTTTGCTTCTATCATTGTTTCCCCTCCATATGCAATAACAGATCAAAATCTATGAATCAGTTCTATGTACCCTTCTTTAATTCTTACAGTATGGATATCGTTTCCTGCCAGCAGAGGCTCAAGATTCAGCACCATGCCTTCCTCTCCGAATAATTCCTCCAGGACCCCCTTCTCCAAAGGCAATTCAAAAAAGCTTCCTTCCTGAGGCAGAAACTTAAGGGTGTGTCCTTCCTGAATGACAAAAGTTCCTGTCAGAATAAGGTTCTTATCAGGTATCCTTATTTCAGCCGCTTCCTGATGAAAAGCAAAAATCATTTCTTCAAGATTGGCATTCTCTGCAATTATTTTGTTTATAGTCCTGTCGTCAATAGCCCCCTTGATTTCAAAAAGGGAAAAGCTGATTTTCAAAGCGTCAAAAGGTAATCCTCCATCTTCAATCATTCGGGAGAATTCCTTTGCAGTCTCTGAAAGCAAAGGCTTAAGTTCATTCCATGCCCTTTCCAGATTTGAAAGGTATTCCTGATAATACTCCTTCTCCCCCTTAAGTGAAACCAGGTATGCCTCCTTTTCCGCCCTAAGCCTGTTCTTATCAGCTAACGCTGCTCTTGACAGGCTTTGCTTATCTTTAAGCAGTACAAGCTTTTCCGACAGTTTTGATTTTTCCTCTGCAAGCTTCCTGCCGCTTGATTCCAGCTGCTCCAAAAGTGTTCCGGTATTTTTGGTAAGATCCCGAAGTGTGTTCACCCTATGCAAAAAAGTACTCAGGCTGTCCGAGTCCAGGATAATTTTCAGGAATGACCCGGCTCCCATCCTCTGATAGCTTTTCAGAACCTGCTCCAAGCTCTCCCGATTCTTTTCATAAGCAAGCTCCTCTTCTGCTATAGCATCCTCCAAGCCTTTTATTTCTTTGCTGACTGCTTCTATTTCATTGGCCAGCTCCTCTACTTCCGCCTCCGCTGTTTCAATCTCCTGAGCAAGCATGAACAGCTTCCGCAAAACCTCCTTTTCCTCTTCAGTAATTCCCGAAAGCTTTTCCTTGACTTCAGAAAAAGGAGGCTGCTGTTCAACTGCGGCACTTGCGGGTAAAAACATTACAGCCAATGTAATTGCTATACTTAACAATACTATTGCTTTTACTTTTCTGAGTTTCGACATAAGTCTGCCTCCTGCCTCCGCTTTTATTTTTTCTGCTTCAGCTATATTCTTATTCTATCAAATTATCAAGAAAAAGGGTATGGGGGATCGCCTGTTCATTGCTTATTTGAAATATCCGACTACAGATTTCGCTATGCTCTGCGCAAACCCGGCCTGCTCATTCTCATCAATCAGCCATTCAAATTCATATGGGTTCGGGACAAAACCGCTTTCAACAAGGATAGATGGTGTCCAGGTACCCCTTATAACATAAAAATTCTTGTTATGCAGGCCTTTGTTCGTTCTGTTCAGATCTGTCAGTGTATTTTGGAATATTGTTTCTGCCAATGGCAATGCAAGCTTTTCCCGGTAGAAAACTGCAAACCCGTCTACATTGGATATATCAACATCATCTGCCATGCTATTGGCATGAAGGGATATGAACATGTCAGGCTTTGCATTTCTGGAGGCTGCAAGGCGCTCTTCCAGGGACACATTCACATCTGCCGACCTTGTCAGAAGCACCCTTGCCCCGAGCTGCTCAAGCTCCGACTGTAATTTAAATGCAGTATTCAGATTTATGGCCTTTTCCGGATACTCTGTTCCGAGAGGGCCTATTGCACCTGTATCACTGCCCCCATGGCCGGGGTCAAGCATGATTGTCAGGCCGGAAAGAGGCTCATTGCTATTATTTGATTTTACAGGCTTTTTTATATTCAGCACCAATCCCGTTTTTGTCTTTTGTATATAATAACCGCTTATGCTCCGGTTTTCTTTCAATGCTATAGTATATTCCGTATTATTCGCTGTTTTTGCAACAGCAACAGATGAAAAAGGTGAATCATCCGGCAGCTCAGGTGTTGCCGCGTGAGAATCAGCTGCTATATCAATTTTAAGCAGGGCTCCGTCAAAGCCTGCAATAGCAGCAGGCGTAGCTGAGATATCAAGTTTTAAAGAATCCCACCGGTCCCCGGATATATACTCAATATCCTTAATAATTGGCCTTGATTGCACTTTGGAAGTATATACCGTAACATCACTGTCCTTGACCCATTGCCCCAGGGACAGGCGGACATAGCCCCCCGACATTCCGGTAACAGAATCAACCATTCCGCTGTACAACTCATAGGCTGCTCCATCTGAGGAACCTGCCTCTTTGTATGTAAATATGACCTCTTTTTCAACCTTTGAATAGAATGGTGAGCCTTTCATTATCACACCGATCTTTGCGGGGGCGGTACAGCTCTTGACCGTACCCTTGTAATTCATCGTATAAACCGGTTTCCCCAGGTCTATGTTGCGGGGAGTGCCCTTATATGCCGGAATAGTATATTCGTAAGTAAATTTGTCTGCATACAGTCCCGAGGTTCCTGTCCCTGCACCTGAAGGTTTCATTGAATATCTTTTCCCGCCTATTTGCACCGTTACCGTTGAGCCATAAGGGGCTTCGCAGGAAAGAGTTATTTTTTCCCCAGGATTACGGTACTCCTGGCTTTGCGGAAAGACAGAAGTTGAAATTATCTCAGCCTCGCTCATTTTTGCCGGTTTGGAAGCAGCCGTTTTTCTGTATATAATACGGGTCACCTTTGAGGCTTCCTGGGAAAGTGTAAAAGAATTTGCACCTTCCATCAGGGGTACCAAAACTCCGAAGTACCCCCGGGCAGACCTGTTTTCCACAGGTACTCCGTTCAGGTACAAAGGCTTTTCCGGATCAGATGAGCCGTTCAGGTAATAATTTTTCAATGTGGTCTGTAAATCTTCAGCAGGGCGTGAAACGCTGACCGGAATGCTGCCCTTCTTTTTATACAACGATTTCAAAGCCTCACTTAAAGCCGGATTATTGCATAGAGACCTGTTGCTGAAAAAGATACTTCCTTTTACTTCCTTGTTTTCAGAATTCAATTTAAGCTGCTTTTCCATCTCGACAGTACCATACCATGGGCTTTTAGGATCTGTATCTCCGGTTTTATATGCTGCCTGTCCGATATACAGATCAACACCCGTACCCGCGGTTACATCAGACCACCAGCTCAGCAGCCTGCTGTAATCTGCAATTTCGTAGCCTATATACCAATACAGCTGCGGCGCTATGTAATCCAGCAAGCCCTCCTTTACCCATTTCCTTGTATCTGCATATTGGTCATAGTAGGATTGCATGCCTCTCGTATCACTACCCGGCATATTTGCGCTTTTGTTTGCCCAAATACCGAAGGGGCTGACGCCGAAGCTTACAGCTTCCCCGGCCGCTTTTACAGCCTTTGAAAGCTCTCTGATAAGCTTGTTTACATTCTCTCTGCGCCAGTCATCTATATTGTTATAAGCTGTTCCATACTTTGCATAAGCTGCCTTATCGTTAAAGTCCTTGCCGGGATAGAAATAATCATCCAGATGTATACCATCGATATCGTAATTATCTATAATTTCAAGCACTCCGTCTATTACCAGCTTTCTGACTTCGGGAATTCCCGGATTGTAATAAAGATTTCCGTCAGTATGCTTCACCACCCATTCAGGCTTCAATCTGGCCGGGTTGGATGGATCAAGAGAAGCAAGGTCATGCTTTGGCTCCTTTGGAGTCTTTTTTGTGATTCTGTAAGGGTTGATCCATGCATGCAGTTCCATTCCGCGCTTGTGCGCCTCTGCTACCCAGAACTCCAGGGGGTCAAAGGCATTATCAGGTGCGAGTCCCTGTCCCCCCGTCAGATACTTTGACCAGGGGAAAAGCTTTGACTTATAAAGGGCATCTGAAGCAGGCCTGACCTGCAGAAAAATCGCATTCAGGCCTATGGCCTCAGCATCATCCAGTATCTTTATGGCTTCACTTTTCAATACTGCCGAATCGGCAGTGGGTTTTGAAGGATAATCTATGTTTGCTACTGTTGCAACCCATACTCCCCTAAGCTCCTCCTTCTCCGGGGCCTCCGGAGCTGCGGAAGCTGAAAATACAGACAATGTTAATGAAAGGGCAAGCAGAAAAATGAGGGACTTTGAAATATATTTCATAATTTACTCCTTAATAAATGAATTTTGTAGTATTTATGCTCTTTATGGTATTTCTACAAGTTTATGCAAATGCCCTTCTGCTTCTTTGCTTTTTAATATAACTGTAACAAAAGACCCGGGGACATTTTTCCAAAAAAAAAAGAAAAATACGGCATAACTATAAGTCTGCATAACCAAGCAAGAGCTTGTATAGTATAGCAGGGCACACTTTTATGTATTTTGGCAACAGGCCTCTGATATGGCTTTGGTAAAAAGTTCGTGAAGCTGGCAGGAGGCCGGCTTAGGTGTCTCGGGCCATGGAGGGCCTTTTGACACCGTCAGAACTTTTCCAAGGGCATATCAGTATAGGCCTGTCAAAATCATAATCCGTGTGCCTCGATATACTATACTGTCTCTTGCGGAGGGTTATGCAAACTTCAACTGTGTCGCATTTTTCTTATTTTGCGAAAAGGGGTATCGCCAACTGCTTGTTAAGCAGTTTTGCGATACCCCTTATTGCTCCTACTTTTTCATTCCGGTATATATGAGAATTGCATCTCTCAGGAATTCTGCCGTGCCGGGCTGTTCTTTGTCATAGTATGCTCTGAACCTCTCGTCATCCACATACATCTGTGCAAGCCCTGCATGAGCTTCCTTTGAATAACTGTCCCAGTAAAAGGTCAGCCACTGCTTGTGCAAATCCGCAGCCCTCTGTGCCAGATCTCCTGCCGGGTCTCCGGTTTTGAACGCCTCGCCCAAGGTCTTTGTTATTTCCTCGGAAAGCTTTGTCAGTTCATCATACTCTTCCTTGGTCATGTTCTTCATCTTATTATTTGACTTTTCTACTGCATCCTCACCGTACTTCTCCCGAACTTCCCTGCCATATTTCTTCTCATTATCATCCAGCAGCTTTTGTTTAAAGCCTTCGAATTTTTCTTTATCAGTCATAATAGTTCTCCCTTCTGTTAACGCTATGGTTTTTTCTACATTAGCAATCAGCAAGTTCAACTGCTCTCTTTTCTCAAGCAGCTTCCTGTGATGTTCACGCAGTGCTTTAGCTCCGTCAAAAGAAGGTGCCGTTACGATTTCCCTTATGCTGTCCAGGCTCACTCCCAGCTCTCTGTAGAAGAGAATCTGCTGAAGCATGTCAACTTCCTTCTGCCCATATATCCGATATCCTGATGAATTGATTCTGGCCGGCTTAAGAATCCCAATCTCATCATAATATCTGAGTGTCCTCGTGCTGACACCTGCCAGTTTCCCCAGCTTCTGCACCGTGTATTCCATATCTTCACCGCCTTGAGTTCGATAAGATTACTATACACCTTTACGTAACGTCAATGTCAACAGAAGTTTTGACTTTTTTATTTATTACCTTATTTATAAAAACTCGCACTATTTCAGGGTCAAATTGTGTGCCCGCATTTTTTTCAATCTCCTCTGCCGCAATGCTTTCAGGCAAGGGATTTCGATATGCGCTTTTGCTTGTCATAGCATCATAAGCGCCTGCTACTGCTGCAATCCTTGCCTGCAGCGGTATGTCCTCTCCTTTTATTCCCTTCGGATAGCCTTTTCCATCCCATCTTTCATGATGTGCCAGTACGAATTCCGCTATTTCTGTCATATCACTAACTGAGCTTAGTATCCGATATCCGGTCTCCGGATGACGCTTAATCTCATTCCATTCTTCTTTTGTAAGGCGATCCGGTTTATTAAGTATACTTTTATCAACTGCAATTTTCCCGATATCATGAAGCAAGCCTAATGTCTTTAGCTCGTCCAGAGCAGCCCCAGTCATACCCATAGCGGCGCCAATTGCCTCGCACAAGGAGCTTACCCGCTTTGAGTGCTGTTCTTCTTCACTGTTATTGTCATAAAAGAAATTAATTATTGCTCTTATCCTCTTTTCCCTGATATCGGGACTCTCAAATAATTTATTCCGGTACATACTATCTTCTGCACTTTTCAATATATCAATTATATCCTGATCGGTACTGTTCTTTGTATCCCATCCGAAGGATATTGACAGTTCTATGGATTTCAGCCTTATGTTTGAAATGGAAGCTCTTATTCTTTTGACTATGCCATTTGCTTCCTCCGAATCGGTCCTTGGCAGCAAAATGACCAGCTCGTCTCCCCCTATCCTTGCCACTATCTCGTCTTCCCGCAATTCCTTCCGAATTATTTCCGCTGCTTTAACCAACAGCTTGTCGCCTTCAGCATGGCCGAATGCATCATTAAATAGCTTCAGACCGTTAACATCCGCCATAATAAGGGAAATCGGCAGGTTTCTTTCGGTATCCAGGCGTTTCAATTCCTCCTCAAAGAACCTTCTGTTGTAAAGGCCGGTCAGCTGATCATGATAGTTCATATACATTAATTCTCTTTCCGCTTTTTTCCTTCGGGATATATCTGTATATATTCCATAGCCGCCGATTATTTTATCGTTTAAAACAATCGCGACACCTTTTACACTTACCTCCCTGGGCTTCCCATCTGAGCCTAAGCGAACAGATTCCTCCATAACGGCAATATTCCCGCTGAGCACATTTTTTGTCAGTCCTGTTGCCTCATCAAACTTTTCTTTCGGAGCTACTACACTGTCTACTTCCTTTCCATAGATTTCATCAATAGTGTACCCGAATAATTCCGTAAATTTCTCATTGATGTCAATTATGTTATGATTATGATCAAACCGGATAATGGCATCGGAAGAATTTCTAAACAATGCCTCATAGCTTAGCTTCTGCTTCTGCATGATCTCATCCGCCAGCTTCCTTTGGGTAATATCCGAAAACATAATTGCAAGCTTGTTCTTTTCCGGTTCATATATTTTTACCGATAAATACTTCTCCCATTCCTTTATATATATTTCATCCCTGACGGGTTCTCCCGTAAATTTAACTTCATTCAGTCTATTTATTATTTCCTCTGCGGTATCAGGCAGCAATTCAAAAATTGACTTATCAGCAGACCATACCCTTTTAATTCCGCTAATAACTTCAGCTGCCCTGTTTGAATCAATAAGACGAAAATCTGCATGTTTTCCGCTCTGATCGTATGTTATCTCAAATAATACAAATCCCTCCTGCATTATTTCAATTATTGTCTTATAATTATTTGCGCTTTTTTCTATGTTATTCACGGCCCCTCTCTTATTTCTGAGTACGCAATAATGTATAACAGCAAGAGCAGCCGCTAACAGAAGCACAACAAAAAAATAAAACACTGTTTTCTGATTGTTCGCAGTCTGTGTCATAACTGCATTATTATTTGCGATATATAATTGAAAAGTGCCTGCTGCTTCCTGCATATAGTCCACCTCAATAAAACCTAGTAATAATTCAACCAGTATATAGTTCTTTAGCCCTATTTATCGGACGAATGTAGCCCGATAGTCCTATTTGAACTACTCTATTCGACAAATAATCACATTTTCCTCTTTTTTGACAAAGAATCTGACTGCTAAATA
>JAKJBT010000160.1 GCA_022706865.1 Bacillota bacterium | reverse complement strand
GAAAGGCAGCACAATATAAAGGATATAAAGCTTTATATTGAGAATATCGAAGCAATGATAAGGAAGAAGCTTGATGTTTTAGAACAAATATTGTCGGAGGAGTGATTTATATGTTAACGCAAGCGCCTAAGGGCACGAAGGATGTGCTGCCGTCAGAATCATACAAATGGCAGTATGTAGAAGACTTAATCAGGGAAATTTGCGCCTTGCATGGATATAAGGAGATGAGGACACCCATTTTTGAGCATACCGAGCTTTTTGAAAGAGGGATAGGGGATACTACCGATGTTGTGCAAAAAGAGATGTATACAATGAAGGATAAGGGGGGAAGAAGCATAACCCTTAAGCCGGAAGCGACAGCGCCATTTGTAAGGGCATTTATAGAGCACAGCATGTTTAATGACATTCAGCCGGTAAAAGTTTTTTGTACAACACCTTGTTTCAGGTATGAAAAACCTCAATCTGGAAGGCTCAGGGAGTTCCACCAGTTTGATATTGAGGCTTTCGGCAGTTCCGACCCGTCCGTAGATGCAGAGATAATCAATATTGCCATGATTCTGTACGGCAGGCTTGGAGTTAAAAACCTGGAAATAAGGATAAACAGCGTAGGATGCCCCAAATGCAGGGCGGAATACAACAAGAAGCTGAGGGAGTATTTATCGGGCAAAATTGATAAGCTCTGTGAAACATGTAAGGACAGGTTCCTTAAGAACCCCATGAGAGTGATTGACTGCAAGGAGGAAAGCTGCAAGGAGCAGCTTGCTGATGTTCCTTACATGCTGGATAATGTCTGCAGCGAATGCGGCGAGCATTTTGAAGGCCTGAAAAGATCCCTGGAGGCTCTTGGACTGGAATATGTTATTGACCCTCAAATAGTAAGGGGCCTTGACTATTATACCAAGACAGCCTTTGAAATCGTGTCCAGGGATATAGGGTCTCAGGGCACAGTTTGCGGAGGCGGCAGGTATGACGGGATGATAGAGGAATGCGGCGGCCCCAGCACGCCTGGAATAGGCTTCGGGCTTGGATTGGAAAGGCTGCTTCTTGTGGTTGAAAATCAGGGAATAAAAATACCGGAGCCTGTTTACATGGATGTTTATATTGCAAACATAGGAAAAGAAGCAGCGGAAGAAGCGCTCAGGCAAGTCAACCTCCTGAGAAAAGAAGGCATAAAGGCTGAGAAGGACTATATGGGGAGAAGCCTGAAGGCCCAGATGAAATATGCAAATAAGATTAATGCAAGATATGTGGCGGTATTGGGGGAAGAAGAGATAAAAAGCGGAAAAATCAAGGTGAAGGATATGAATAAGGGCAGCGAAGAAGAAATCAGCCTTGATGCACTTGCGGGCTATATAAAAAACATGTAGGAGATGAAATTATGGCAAGAATCAACAGAACACATATGTGCGGAGAGTTAAACCTGGATAACTTGGGGGAAAAGGTGACACTGGCCGGCTGGGTTCAGAGGAGAAGGGACCTTGGAGGACTCATATTCATACAGTTAAGGGACAGGAGCGGTATTATACAATGCACCGTCAACAAGGATGCCACTCCTGATGTATTTGCCGAAGCTTTTAAAGTCAGAAGTGAATATGTGCTGAAGATATCCGGCGAAGTTATAAAAAGAGATGAAAATGCAATTAATCCGAAGATGCCGACAGGCTATATCGAAATAGCTGTCAGCAGCCTTGAAATATTGAGCCGGGCTGAGACAACACCTATTTATATTGAGGATGACCTGAATGCTTCTGAGCAGCTGCGGCTGAAATACAGGTATCTGGACTTGAGGCGCCCGCATATGCAGAAGTTTTTATTCACCAGGCACAAAATCGCAAAGGTAACCAGGGATTATATGGATGAAAACGGATTTGTGGAAGTGGAAACGCCGATACTTATCAGGACATCACCGGAAGGTGCCAGGGATTATTTGGTTCCAAGCAGGGTGCAGCCGGGGAATTTCTTTGC
>JAKJBT010000064.1 GCA_022706865.1 Bacillota bacterium | reverse complement strand
CCCCCTATCCCGAGATAAGCAATGATGTGGACAGACTTAGTGATTTGGAATTCATAGAAAAATATATATAAATATAAAAAAGACACTGAAGGCATGGGGACGTTTCTCAAGCCCCCGTGTCTTTTTTATTGTATAGGAAAGTATACTTTCCTATACAATGGGGGATGCAAGGGGGGGAGAAGCCCCCTGCCGTTGAAGGAGGGTGCTCAGCTGCGGAGCAGCGTCGAAGGGAACCATAGGGTTCCCTAGCGAAAAAAAGGCGTCGTGAGACGCGCTTTTTTAATGCATATATTTATCTGGTTTTGTAAAAAATAACTCATTAGGAAAGGGCGGATATGACATGTTCGAGGTAATCAAGGAGAATATCAGGGGCTTTACGGATGCCACAGTATTGATGACAATGATAGCAATAGGCATATTTGAGATACTATCGGACTACAGGTATTTCAAGCGGGTAAAATTCCGAAAGGACTCGGCGGTTTCCTTAGGGCTCGGGATATCATTCATACTTCTGCCCTTTGTCTTTTTAATCATAACCAGGCTGTAGCTGCAGAAGGGAGGCATTCCGATGGGATTTTTGTCTAATAGGAAGAGCGGCAAAGACAAAAAAGAAAAGGAAATGGGAAAGCTGATTAATTCCAAAAACGTGGATGAGAATAAAAGAAGGCTGAAGGAGCGCCTGAAGGACTGCGATGATATCGTATACAAGGAATTCAGGGTAGGAGAGCAGCAGGATCTGAAATTCCTGCTTGTATATGCAGACGGAATGAGCAGCAGTGACATGCTTAATGATGCGGTGCTCAATGCCTTGATGGTACATGCCAGGGAAGTGCCCCCAGAAGCGAAAGAACCGGGGGAAGAGCTGTACAAGCTGGTAAGGTACGGAGGGCTTCCGGCTTCAGAGCTTGCTGACAAAGACAATCTGGAAGATGCCGTGCTGGCCATACTTATCGGAGATGCAGTATTATTCATAGATACTACTGAAAAATGCATAGTTATAGGCGCTAAAGGCTGGCCAATGAGAGGAGTGTCAGAGCCCAACACCGAAGCGCTGATCAGAGGCCCCAGGGATGGCTTTACAGAAACCTTCAGAGTAAATACCGCACTGGTAAGAAGAAGGATAAGGGATTCAAGGCTGAAGCTGAAACAGCTGAGGGTAGGCAAGAGAAGCTTTACGGACATAGGGGTCATGTACATTGAAGACATAGTAAGTCCGGAGCTTCTGGAAGAAGTATTCCGCAGAATTGATACCATAGATATAGATGCAATAATAGAGAGCGGTTATATTGAACAACTGATCGAGGATGATTATATGTCGCCCTTCCCCCAGATAAGTGTAACCGAAAGGCCGGATGAAGTAGCAGCATCACTGTATGAGGGCAGGGTGGCAATACTTGTTGACAATTCGCCCTTTGCCCTGATTGTGCCTACAACCCTGAACAGCTTGTTCCAGTCTCCCGAGGATTACTATGACAGGTGGTATGTTGCATCCATATTGAGATTCATAAGATACATGGCAAGTATTCTTTCCATGGTGCTTCCCGCAGCATACATAGCCGTTACTTCCTTCCATCCGGGCATTCTGCCTGCGAAGCTTGTAATATCAATGGCGGCAGCGCGGCAGGGGATCCCGTTTCCGGTACTGATTGAGGCCTTTATCATGGAGGTTACCTTTGAGCTCCTGAGGGAAGCGGGCCTTAGGCTTCCGGTACCCATCGGCAGCGCCATAGGCATAGTAGGCGGTATTGTAATAGGCTCTGCAGCAGTCGAAGCCGGAATAGTAAGCCCGATCATGGTCATTATCGTGGCTATAACTGCGATATCCTCCTTTTCAATTCCCAACTACAGCCTTGCAGTAGGGTTCAGAATGCTGCGGTTTTTGCTGATGATTTTTGCCGGAACAATGGGGTTATATGGGATAATGCTGGGAGTGCTTTTGATATTAAGCCACCTGGTAAAGCTTAAGAGTTTTGGAATACCATACATGTCGCCATATGTATCCTTTGTCGGAAGTGACTTCAAGGATACAATTGTACGGGTGCCGACATTCCTTATGGCAAAAAGGCCTGTACTTCTTGCCAGAGACAAAATAAGGCTGAAGAACAACAGGAACCTTATAAACCGGCTGGAACAGGAGGAGGGCAGTGATGATAAGAAATAATGATACTATATCCCCGTACCAGCTTGCGATGATTACTATAATGACTATAATTTCAGTAGAGGTATTCTCTCTTGCGGCAGAAGCTGCAGATGAGCTGGGGACTGACGGATGGCTGATAATTGTAATTTTGGGGATAATAAATATTTTTGCGGCATTGGTTATTATCAGGCTTAATTCCATATTTCCCGGCAAAACTATTGCAGAATACAGCCAGATAATAATCGGAAAAGTTCCGGGGAAAGTTTTGACAGGTCTTTTTGCCGTTTATCTTATCATTGTCATAGCGTACGTCACCAGGGTTTTTACAGAGGTGGTAAAGATGTTCCTGTTATTCAGGACTCCTACCGAAGTAATCATGCTCAGCCTTGTTTTGGTTTGCACATATACAGTCAGAGGGGGTGTCGAGTGCGTTGCAAGGGTAAATGAGCTGGTATTTCCCATCCTGTTCATACCATTTTTCATTGTACTGATATTCGGGTACCCCATTATGGACTTCAGCAATTTGCTCCCGGTACTGCAAACACCGCCGGAAAAAATATTGGCTTCAATTCCAAGGATGATTTTCAGCTTTGGCGGCATAGAGCTTGCCCTTTATTATATAGGCTTTATGAAGGAGCCCGGGAAGGCATATAAACCTTTAATAATCTCAATTATTTTCATATTATTATTCTTTGTAATGATAACGGTCTTTTGCATAGCTGCTTTCGGAGCAAAGACGGTAACAAAAATAATATGGCCTTTGGCTGCTTACATAAGGACAGTCAGTCTTCCCGGAGTGTTTTTAGAAAGGCTTGACGGAGTAATACTGTCCCTTTGGGTGCTGACGGTATTCACTACCATCGTATCGGTGCTTTTCATTGCAAGCTATTCCATATCCAAAGCGGCAGGTACAAAGGAGCAAAAGCAATATGTACTGCCTCTGGTAATGATTATATACTATCTTGCACTGCAGCCTCAAAGTTTAGCTGAGCTTTATGAATGGGGCAACTTAATTTTTCCCTATGCTGTTGCCGCCTTTATGTATGTAGTGCCCGCTGCATTACTTTTGACAGCCAAGCTGAGGAAGATGGGGGTGAAACGGAATGAGAGCGATTAAAAGCATGAAAGCAGCAGCAATACTGCTGTGCGTGCTTCTGCTTACCGGCTGCTGGGATAAGATAGAGATAGAAGACAGGTTATTTGTATTATCTATCGGGGTCGATAGTGTAGAGTTAGCGGAGAAGAAAGCCTCTAAGGATAAATATACTCTTTCCTTTGTTTCCCCGGTAGTGGATCAGATAAAAGAAGGGCCGGGGCCGGCCTTCCGTACTTACAAAACAGTGGATAACAGCATTATTATGTCATTATCGCAGCTTTTGGAGAGGTTTTCCAAGAAGCAGTTTTTCGGCCATACAAGGAATATATTTTTTGGTGAGGATGTTTTGAAAGATGAGAAGCTGCTTAAAGAAATACTGGATGGCATATCCAGGTACCATGAGTTTCATAACAGCATGTACGCATATATTGTACCGGGGCGGGCTGAGGAGGTATTCAAGGTCAAGCCTATGTATGACAAATTGCTTGCACCGTACATTGCGGGAATAATAGAAAACAGTGACTATACTTCAAAGGTTATTAAGCTTACTCTCTTAGAGATGGCAATAATGCTGGAAAACCAGAAAGGAGGCCTGGTCATACCAAGGATTAATCCGGGGAAGGAAGAGGTAAAGATAAGTGGCGCGGGGGTTCTCAAGGATTATAAGCTTATCGGATATTTGGACGATCAGGAAACATCAGTATATAATTGGCTGACGGACAAGGCCAAGGGTGGGGATATAGCAGTTGAGTATAAAGGTATTTCAACGGTTTTCAGGCATTTCGATTTTGACAGAAAAATTGAGCTGTCCAAGGTGGAAAACGGAAATATATATCTGAACTACATAATGGAAACAGAAGGCAGTATCGAAGAGTTTATGATAGGAAAGGAAATACTGGATAACGTTTTGCTTAAGGAAATCAGCAGGGAAGTGGAAAAGAGGATAGAGAATGAGGGGGAGAAGCTTATAAAAAAATTTCAGCAGGAATTCAAAGCAGATCTTATCGGAGCAAGGGACTACCTCAGCAAATATCAGCCGAAGCTTTACAAAACCATAGAAAAGGATTATGAAAAGTTTTTTATCGACAGTATAGTAATTGAAGTCACCGCCAATGTCAGTATAAGGAGGGTGGGATTAATCAAGTGAATAAACCCTTCAAAAAATGGCAAAAATAACAGATACGAGACGCAGGGCTGCCATATATGGCGGCCGATATTGCACGAGTCTATTCGTCTATTTTAGGAGGGTTAAGTATGAAATACAAAATCGGGTTTTTCCTGATTACATTTTTCTTTGTTTTCGGAATTCTTACAGGCATTTACATAAATACTGACATGGCATTGGCTGACGTACCCGAAAAAATAATAAGGCTCCATGTGGTGGCAAACAGTGATTCGCCTGTTGACCAGCAGCTTAAGCTTCAGGTAAGGGACAGGATAATAAGCAGTATGAGCGGGAGGCTGGAAGGGCTGAAGGATATTTCAGAGGTGAAGAGCATTGTTCAGGGAAGCCTGGCCGAAATAGAGGCTGCCGCAAGAGAAGTCATAGAAGAGAACAGGAAGCGTTATGGTGTAAAAGCCGTCTTCACGGAGATGGATTTTCCCACCAGGACCTATGGAAATATTACACTTCCTGCAGGCACATATCAGGCTTTGAATATAGTAATCGGAGAAGGGAAAGGAAAGAACTGGTGGTGTGTCATGTTTCCTCCCCTGTGCTTCATTGATGTCGCCCATGGGATAGCAGCGGAAGAAACCATGAAAGAGCTTAAGGCATCATTGACTGAGGAGGAATACAGCCTGCTGATTTCCTCCAAAGAGCCGGGAGAGGTATCCGTTAAGCTCAGGTTCAAAATATTGGAACTGGCGAAAAGCATGGGGCTGAGACTGGCAAGGCTGGGGAATCTCCAGGTTATAAGCAAATAATTAAAAAATGAATAAAACACCTCCTGTTACAAAAAATAAGGGCAGGAGGTGTTTTTCGTGTTCAAAAAAAGACCAGGAAGGCTGATTCCTTTTATAGTTATAGTAATCATATATGCAGGCTTTGGGTTTTGGGTGTACAGCAACTACATTACTTCCCAGATCAGCAGTGAAGCAGGAGCCATATTATTGAAATGGGGCTCCAGAGGCAGTGAGGTGAGGGAGGTGCAGACAAGGTTAAAAAATTGGGGTTTTTACAAAGGAACAGTAGACGGAATATACGGCTGGAGAACGGCAAATGCCGTAAAAGCATTTCAAAAAAAGCACGGGCTTAAGGCAGACGGCATAGTAGGCAATGCAACCGCAAAAGCCCTGGGTATAAGGACCGGAACTGCATCGGCCAGGGGAGGCACATCAAGAGACAATGAGGCTTATACCCTTGCCCAGTGCGTGCACGGTGAGGCCAGGGGAGAACCGTACATAGGGCAGGTGGCCGTAGCGGCAGTTATTTTAAACAGAGTGGATGACCCGAGGTTTCCTAAGACAATTGCGGGGGTAATATACCAGCCGGGGGCATTCACCGCTGTAACCGACGGCCAGATGTTTCAGCCTCCGGGTTCCAGCGCCCTGAAGGCGGCTAAAGATGCGCTGAACGGATGGGATCCTTCCGGAGGAGCACTGTATTACTATAATCCTGCAAAAACAACCAATAAGTGGATCTGGTCAAGGCCTATCATCAAGGTGATCGGAAAGCACTATTTCTGCAAATAAGGAGGGATACATATGAAACTGTTTAATATGCAGCTGGACAGAAAACAATACCACAAGGTGGCGGTAGTGCTTGCTGCGGCCTTGATACTTGCGGGTTTCTTCGGATACAACACCTATACGGAAAAGAAGCAATACCAGACTTTTTTGCAGAACAGCTACCAGAGGTCCTTCAGAGAGCTGGTGACAAATGTGGAGAACATCAAACTGCTGCTTGAAAAAGCGGAGGTATCGGCTTCTCCGCAGCAGAGCAGTGCCCTGATGTCCCAAACCTGGATGCAGTCATATTCAGCGGCGGAGAATCTGGGGCAGCTGCCGATAACTCATGTTTCATTAAGCAAAACGGAGAAATATCTGAATCAGGTGGGTGATTACAGCTACAGCCTTTCCAGAAACGGTGCCCGGAACAAAAACATGACAGAAAAGGATATGGATCAGATATCAAAGCTCAGGGCTTATGCGGGAGAACTGCTGGGAGAGCTTCACAAAATGGAGGAGGATGTAGCCCGGGGAGAGATCAGGTTTGGCGAAATCCGCAAGAAGGGCAGGCTTGCACTTAGAAGAGCATCCAAGGATGCGGTGGAAGTCAGCTTCGGCAACATAGAGGATAAGTTCAGCGAATACCCGTCACTGATTTATGACGGGCCCTTTTCAGATAATGTCATAGAGGGAAAACCGAAAGGACTGGATGGAGAAGACGTAAGCCTTGAAAAGGCCAAGGAAAAGGCAAAGAAGTTTGTAGGAGAGGATAAAGCAGGCAGGATAATCGAGACCAGTTCGGGGAAAGGCAAGATACATACATATGGCCTGGAGGTATCTCCAAAGGACAAGGAGAAGGGCAATCCAATCAATATAGATATAACCAAAAAAGGCGGATATGTGCTTTGGATGCTTAATCCCAGGGACATACCCGAGAAAAAGCTGACGGATCAGCAAGCCAGTGATAAAGCGAAGAAGTTCCTTAAGGAGCAGGGCTTTGGGGATCTTACCGAAACGTATTTTCTGAAGAATGACAATACGACAACAATAACCTTTATCGGAGTTACAAAAGACGGAGTGCTGATATACCCCGACCTGCTGAAGGTCAAGGTTGCCCTGGACAATGGCGAGATTGTAGGATTTGACGCTTATCAGTACCTGATGTCCCATAGGAAGAGGGACATCCCGAAGCCCAAACTGACTGAAGAAGAGGCAAGAAAGAAGGTAAGCCCGAGAATAAAGGTGGAAAGGGTAAAGCTGGCGATAATCCCTATGCCCGGCAACAAAGAGCAGCTATGTTATGAATTCAAAGGGAAGTATAACAATTTTGACTATTTTGTGTATATAAATGCAGAGGATGGAAGCGAAGAGAACATACTCAGAATAATAAAGGATGAAAATGGGACACTGACACAGTAGTACTTGGAGGACCACATTTTTCTTCACATAAAACAAGTTGAATACACAGAAAATATATATGCAGCAGAGTTGGGACGACAATGCCGCAGGAGACGCAATTTTATGTTGTATAAGGAGGATCGGCTATGAGCAGGAATAGAGGAATGATGTCTGAAAACCTGAAATACGAAATAGCTAGAGAACTCGGCGTCGACAGGATAGTAAGCTCTGAAGGCTGGGGAGGAGTATCCTCAAGGGATTGCGGAAACATTGTCAAAAAGGCTATTGAGATTGCTGAGAGAAGCTTAAGCGGCAAATAACCGGAAAACCGGGCCGGACCATTTATTGGTTCAGCCCGGTTTTACTGTTCGAAGAAGAAGGGACACGGGGACGTTTCTCCTGTCCCGCATCCCGTGCCAATCTTTTATTGATTAATAATATCCATGAGAGTAGAATAATAATAAAGTAGCAAAGGTTGTTGGAGTTGAATCGAATTTTTAAGTTTGGAGGATTTTTTATGAGTGAGAAGCTGAATGTTGCTGTTGTATTCGGTGGAAAATCAGGAGAACACGAAGTGTCTCTTATGTCTGCGACAAATGTGATAAATGCTATGGATAAGGATAAATACAATATTTTCATGATAGGAATAACAAGACAGGGCAAATGGATGGCATACCGGGGGGATGCAAGCAAAATAATCGACAGCAGCTGGGAGAAGGAAGCGGAAGAGCTGGACAGGGAAAAAACTTTGGACATCATGTTTTACCGGTTTTTCAAGGATGGTGCCGGGGAAAAAATCGACGTAGTGTTTCCGGTGCTGCATGGGCCTAACGGAGAGGACGGAACAATACAGGGACTTTTTGAAATGCTTGATATTCCCTATGTAGGCTGTGGGGTTGCGGCATCCGCCCTGGGTATGGATAAGGCATTTTCAAAGCAGTTGTTCAGGGATGCGGGACTTAATGTAGGCGAATACACCGTAATACTGAAGAGGGATATTGAGAAGGATATAAATTCGGTTGTCAAACTGGCGGAAGACAAATTCAAATACCCTGTATTTATAAAGCCCGCAAATATGGGTTCCAGTGTCGGCATCACTAAGGCTCACAACAGGGATGAGCTTGAAGCGGGGCTGAAAGAGGCATGCAAGTATGACAGAAAGATAATAATCGAAGAGAACATCAACTGCAGGGAGGTTGAATGCTCCGTACTCGGAAACAATGACCCCGCTGCTTCGGTATTGGGTGAGATAATCCCAAGCCATGAGTTCTACGACTACGTAGCAAAATACTTTGATGACGGCAAATCGACGCTGATAATTCCCGCAAAGTTTTCCGAGAGCAAGACCCGGGAGATAAGGGAGGCTGCGATCAAAGCATACAAAGCCCTGGACTGCTGCGGAATGGCCAGAGTGGATTTCCTGGTTGACAAGGAAACGGAAAAGGTATATATAAATGAAATTAATACAATTCCCGGCTTTACAAAAATAAGTATGTACCCCAAGCTTTGGGATGCAGCGGGATTGAGCTACGGCAAACTCATCGACCGGCTGATAGAGCTGGCCATTGAAAGATATAACGAATGAGACACGGGGACGTGGGACATGGGGACGTTTCACGTGTCCCCTGAGGGACAGGCGAAACGTCCCCGTGTCCCGCCCCCGTGTCCCCACACAAAGGAGTAATACATATGGGATATAAGCTTGTTCATATTAAAGGCGATACCTGGTATCTGGACGGGGCCGCCAAAATAGGAATAATTAGAAACGCAAAGGATCCGTCCCGCAGTATAGTTATCGATACGGGATTGGATGACGACGCAGGAAGACGGCTTATGAAAGTAATGCAGGAAGAGGGCATGGGTGTCGGGACGATAATAAACACCCACTCCCACGCTGACCACTGCGGAGGCAATCACATAATAAAGAGCAGGACAGATTGTGCTGTATATGCCCCTCCCTTTGACAAGGGCATTGTTGAATACCCTGAGATGGAGCCCTTTTATCTGTACTCGGCCTATCCTCTCAAGGAGCTGGATACAAAGTTCCTTAAAGCAAAGGGGACTAAAGTGGATTATGAATTGAAGAACGGAAATCTGGAGATTGACGGAATATCCCTTGAAATTATACCTCTTCACGGACATACGCCGGGAATGATAGGAGTCGCAACTGCCGATAATGTGCTGTTCGCGGGAGACTCCTTTTTTTCCAGGTATATATTGGAAAAGCACGGGATTCCGTA
>JAKJBT010000006.1 GCA_022706865.1 Bacillota bacterium | reverse complement strand
TCCTTCGTTAACATCTAAAACACCACCATATCAATACTTTACTGTATATATTCGACATAAAAGAAGAGAATCCTTTTTGTTTTCAAGGATTCTCTCGAAAATTTTATACTTTGTCTTCAGTCTGAAAAATCCTGCTTTGTACAAAGCAGGATTTTTTTCATGTTTTTATGATATAATAACTAATGTAATTTAAGGGGGAATTTGATGACCAGGCTTTATCTTGTAAGGCATGGAGAAACTGAATGGAATAAAAATGGCAAGGTTCAGGGAAGAACAGACACAGAACTCAGCCCTGAAGGAGTAATGCAAGCGGAACTGTTAGCAAGGAGGCTTGCAGGAGAAGATATAAACGTAATATACTCCAGCAGTCTGAGAAGAGCTTTGAAAACGGCTGAGATTATTGCAGAGTATAAGCAATGTGAGATTATTAAATCCGATAAGTATCACGAGATATGCTTCGGCCCCTGGGAGGGTATGACAATAAATGAAATCAAGGAAAAGTACAGTGAACATTACAGGGCCTACAGAGAGGATCCGGTTAATTTTAAACTGCCCGGGGCAGAAACCCTTATTGATCTTACAGAGCGTACATATGGTGCGGTTATGGATATAGTCAGCCGTCATACAGGCAGCAATATACTGCTGGTATCCCATGGTACGGCTATTAAAGCAGTAATAATCAGAATACTGGGATTAGATATTATTGACTTTAAGAGATTCATGATAGACAACGCATCAGTTTCAATACTGGAATTTCCTGAGGATGACACAGAAAAGCCTGTATTAATATGTCTGAATGACACCAGTCATTTAGAGGAAGAAAATATGTAGCAGGATTGTATAGTTAATTAAATAGTTGAAAGGATGTTTTTCTTGAAATATGATGTAATAGTTGTCGGGGGAGGCCCCGCAGGAATGATTGCTGCCGGTACAGCCGCCTCTAGAGGGAAAAGTACCATGCTGGCAGAAAAGAATGAAAAGCTTGGCAAAAAGCTGTTTATCACGGGCAAAGGAAGATGTAATGTTACAAATACCGCTGATTTTGATGAATTTATGAAGAATATTCCGAAGAATTCAAAATTCTTTTTCAGCTCCTTCAGCAGCTTTTCAAACGATGACCTTATTTTACTTTTGGAATCCCTGGGACTTAAAACAAAGGTGGAGAGAGGCGGGAGGGTTTTCCCCGAATCCGACAAGTCCGGTGATGTAATAAAAGCCTTGGAAAGATATCTGAATAAGAATAAAGTTGATGTAAAGCTTAACAGTAAGCTTCTGGACATAAGACAGAAAGATGGTGCTGTAACAGGGGCTTTATTTGACAATGGCCAGGTAGTGGAATGCAGCTCAATAATCATTTGCACAGGCGGACTATCATATCCATTGACAGGGTCAACGGGAGACGGATATAGAATTGCAGGAAAAGCAGGACACAGCATAGTAGAGCCCAGGCCGTCATTGGTGCCTCTGGTGTCAAATGATGCATTTATTAAGGAATTGCAGGGACTGTCCTTGAAAAATGTTGCAATTAAAGCATACGCAGAGGGGAAGCTTTTGTATGAGGACTTCGGAGAAATGCTTTTTACCCACTATGGATTATCAGGCCCTGTTATTTTGTCTGCCAGTTTTTTTATTTCAGATTATCTCAGAAGAAAGAAAGAAATAATAATAAGTATTGACCTGAAACCGGCTCTTTCCGAAGAAGAGCTTGATAAAAGAATAATCCGCGATTTTGAAAAGAATATAAATAAACAGTTCAAGAATTCACTGGATCAATTACTGCCTCAAAAACTCATACCGGTTGTAATATCCCGATCGGGAATAGACGAATCAAAAGAGGTTCACCAGATAACCAAACAGGAAAGGAAGGACATGGTAAAGCTGCTTAAGGGATTTACAGTCACTGTATCAGATACAAGGCCTATTGAAGAAGCCATAGTTACTTCAGGAGGTATCAATCTGAAGGAGATTAACCCCAGGACAATGGAGTCAAAGCTTGTTAAGGGATTGTACTTTGCAGGTGAAATAATTGATCTGGATGCTTTTACCGGAGGTTTCAATCTGCAGATTGCATTTTCCACCGGTTATGCGGCAGGTTTTTACGCATAGCTGAATAAACACCTCCCTAAAGAGGAATTATCTAAATAAATACACATGAGGGAGGATAAAGAAAGTGAATAGCAGTTTCCAAAGCTGGTGGGGCAGAGTTGACGGTTTAATCAGAAAAGCTCTTCTTCTATTATTTGCAGCTCTCATAATTTCACAGGCATTGCTGTTAAACCAGGCAATAAGAACCTTTATAAGCAGGATAGACAAGCTGGAAGGTAAGTCCATAGCCGATAGCCAGCTTTTTATAAAAAGGGGAGAGATTGAGATAACAATAGAGAATTATTCAACACTGAAGCCGCTGGTTTTTTATATAAACGGAAAAAGCATTGATGCTCCGAATGGAAGATCCATAAGGCTGCAAGTGAAGGATAGTGATATTATTGAGGTAGGAGGAGGCCCCTTGAATGATACGGCGGTTCTTAAGGTTACGGCTGTATCCGACAGCATAACGGTGCCCGAACCGGGAAAGCTTGTATATGTGAAAGACAATCTTGTGATGATTGACAGGATAAGGATAAAATAGGAGCATATCTGTGACCAATAATCTTTTATTTTGAAATCCTTTCTGGTAAAATTGTATATGTCAAAACAATAGGGGGGTTATCCATGAGCGGTTATAAAGTAATAGCCATAGACGGACCTGCCGGAGCAGGAAAGAGTACCATAGCAAAAAGGCTTGCAGATACCATAGGCTATACTTACATAGACTCAGGGGCAATGTACAGGGCAATAACGCTGAAGGCGCTGAGAGAAAATATTCCGATGAAAAAGAAAGACATGTTGATCAGCATGGCTGAACAAACGGATATAGATTTTCATGAAAACAGCATATATCTTGACGGCAGAGCTGTCAATACAGAAATAAGAGAAGAGGATGTAAACAGAAATGTATCTTATATTGCAGCAATACCTGAGATAAGGAAGCTTTTGGTTGATATTCAAAGGAAGATATCCATGAATAAAAATGTGGTAATGGATGGACGTGATGTAGGTACAGTCATTTTTCCCAATGCCGATTTAAAATTTTATATTACAGCTTCTGTTGAGGAAAGAGCGGAGAGAAGATATAAAGAGTTGAAGCAGAAAGGCTATGAGGCTGAGATTAAGGATATCAGATCACAAATCGAAAAAAGGGATTATATTGATTCTACAAGAAGTGACTCTCCTCTGAAAGCAGCCTCTGATGCCATAATAATCGATACGACAGGCAAAAGTATAGATGAAGTATTGAATGAAGTAGTTTCATATATTTAATCAAAGGGGGAGGGGCTGATGTTTTATAGGTTTGCCAGGGCATTATTGATACCTGTATTTTTATTATTTTATAATTACAGAATAACAGGCCGGGAAAATATTCCAAAGGACGGCTCATATATCGTCTGTGCAAACCATGTAAGTGCAATAGATCCGATATTTGTGGGAATCGCAATACCAAAAAGGATGTACTTCATGGCAAAGGTTGAATTATTCAGAAATAGACTGCTGAGGGCATTGATGAACAGCCTGGGCGCATTTCCGATAAAAAGAGGGGAAGTGGATATTAAGAGTATAAAAACTTCTCTTAAGCTTTTAAACAGCGGAAAAATCCTTGCTCTTTTTCCGGAGGGAACAAGGAAAAAAAGTGAAGAAATTGATGCTGAGCCCGGTATTGCAATGTTAGCAATAAAGTCAAAAGTTCCGATTGTACCGGTGGCAATTATCAGCAGTTATAAGTTTTTTAAGAGGACAGATGTAGTTATAGGAGAACCGATTGAGCTTGCTGAATTCTATGATAAGAAGCTTTTGAATGATGAGTATATTAAAATAAGTATCGATATTATGAAAAAGATTTATGAGCTTAAGAGGGATGATAAAAATGAAGATAATTATTGATAAATATGCAGGATTCTGTTTCGGTGTAAAAAGAGCTGTAGATAAAGCCTTTGGAGAAGCGGATAATAAGAAGGACAGAAAGATTTTTACTTTTGGCCCCCTTATTCATAATGATCAGGTAACAGGCAAGCTTGAGGAACTTGGTATAAAATCTGTGGACAGCCTAGATGAGATAGACTGTGAAGGTGCCGAACTTATTATTCGTTCACACGGAATAGGCGAGGAAAAGTACAGGCAAATTGAAGAAAAGGGATTTGGATATATTGACTGCACATGTCCTTATGTATCGGCAATACATAAAAAGGTACAGGAATATCATAAGAAAGGCTATAAAATATTTATCGCAGGAGATAAAGCTCACCCCGAAGTAATAGGTATAAATGGATGGTGTGACAATTCGGCACATGTAATTGAGGATGAAAAAACAGTAGACAAACTTCCTATATATGATAAAATATGTTTAGTTGCACAAACTACTATTACAAAAAAAATTTGGGACAGCGTAGTGGATGCTATTAATAAAAAATATAAAAATGCAATTATATTTAATACCATATGCAGCGCAACTGAAAAAAGGCAGGAATCGGCTGAACAGCTTTCAAAAAAAGTTGATTGTATGATTGTAATTGGAAGCAGAAAAAGTTCTAATACAAATAAGCTTTATCAGATATGCAAGGAGAATTGCGATAATGCTTATCATATTGAGAAAGCGGAGGATTTGCCGGCAGGAATGCTGAAGAGATTTGAGACAGTTGGTATTACGGCGGGTGCATCCACACCTGATTGGTTAATTAAGGAGGTTATCGTAAAAATGCAGGACAACGGCAATATTATGGGGGATCCGGTAGAAATAGCGGAGAATCAGGAAAACATAGTGGATGATAGGGAAGAAATGGAGAAACAGGAAGATACGGCAGAAGACCAGGGAAACATGATGGAAGAATATGAAAAGACCATGAGATCAGTCTACCCCGGGGACACTGTAAAAGGAACCGTAATCATGGTTACTGATGATGAGGTCATGGTTAATATTGGATATAAATCCGACGGGATAATAAAAAAGGAAGACTATACCTGGGAGACTGATGTTAACCTGAAGGATATAATAAAAACCGGAGACGAATTGGAAGTAATGGTAGTAAGCATAAATGACGGTGAAGGTAATGTCGTGCTTTCCAAGAAACTTCTGGATGCCGAAAAGAACTTTAATAAAATTGAAGCGGCATTTAATGAAAAAACTCCTGTTGAAGGTTATGTTAAGGAAATAGTTAAGGGCGGAGGGATAGTCGAAATTATGGGCGTTAAGGCATTTATGCCTGCATCCCAGTTCGATGTACGGTATTCCGAGGACCTTAGCGGCTTCGTTAATAAAAAAGTTGATGTTGAAGTTATTGAATTTGATCCGGATAAAAGAAAAGTTGTTGTATCCAGAAAATCGCTTCTGAAAAAGCAGAATGAAATTAAAGAAAAAGCGTTATGGGAAAACATCGAAGTAGGACAGAAATTAACTGCTGAGGTTAAGCGACTTGCTGATTTTGGTGCTTTTGCAGATCTTGGCGGTGTAGACGGACTCATTCATATATCTGAACTTTCATGGTCAAGAGTTAAACATCCTTCTGAGATTGTAAAACCCGGCGACAAAGTTGAAGTAATAGTATTATCTGTTGATAAGGAAAAGAAAAAGATTTCCCTCGGGCTTAAGCAGACTCTTCCGGAGCCGTGGTCTGTTGTGGGAGAAAAGTATAAGCCGGGAGATACAGTTGATGTTAAGGTATTGAGATTTTCGAACTTTGGAGCCTTTGTAGAGCTTGAACCGGGTATAGACGGTCTTGTTCATATTTCACAGATATCTGACAAGAGAATTGCAAAGCCTTCAGATGCACTGAAAATAGGAGAAACCGTCAAAGCAAAAATAATTGATATAAAGCCTGAAGAAAAGAAGATAAGCTTGAGTATAAAAGAACTCATTGAAGTAAATGGCGAAGGGGCTAAAGAAGAAGCTGAAAAGCCAGTTGTTGAGGAAGCCAAAGAAGAAGCTGAAAAGCCAGCCGCTGAGGAAGTTAAGGAAGAAACAGCAGAGCCAATTGCTGAGCAAGCTAAAGAAGAAGCCGAAAAGGCAATTACTGAGGAAGCTGAAAAGCCAATTGCTGAGGCAGCTGAAGAAACCATTGAAGAAACAACTAAAGAATAAACAAAGAACCACAAGCAGCACACTTCATTGTGAAATTCACAAGAAGTGTGCTTTTTTAATTTGTTTTAGCATTTATGTATAAATATTTTTTTATTGTCAACACTAATATCGACCTCACAAAATACATTGAGACCCCCTTTACATTATATTATCGTGATATAATACATATCACGACTTTTTTTTATGTTTTTCATATGATAGAATAGTGATAATCCAATCTATTATTAATCTGTTAGGAGTTTGCTTATGTTAGATAACTATGAAGGATTTAAAGAAAAGATATTAAGGCTTACGGGGATAGATTTGTCAAGCTACAAGGAGCGGCAGATGCGAAGAAGGATAGACTCGCTTATCCGCAGGAACAACTATGATGACTACGATATGTATTACAAAGCATTGACGCAGGATTCAGATCTATATAATGAATTCATCAATTATCTGACAATTAATGTATCAGAGTTTTACAGGAATCCCGAGCAGTGGAAGGTCCTGGAGAATGAAATAATGCCTGAAATAATGAAATTTAATAAAAAGCCTAAAATATGGAGCGCTGCATGTTCTACAGGAGAAGAACCTTACTCTCTTGCAATGATGATGAGCAGATTCGTTGATCTGAGCAGCCTCAAGATACTTGCAACGGATATAGACGACGCTGCGGTGAATAAGGCAAAAAAGGGGATATATTCTTCAAAGAGCCTTGAGAACCTGCCAAGGAATTTTGTTGATAATTTTTTTGTAAAATCGGGGGATTATTACAAGATAAGTGAAAAGATAACCAACTGTATAGAATTCAGGCATCATAACCTGCTGGTGGACAAATACCCTGAAAACTGTGATCTGATTGTATGCAGGAATGTAATGATTTATTTTACGGAAGAAGCTAAAACAATAATGTACCATAATTTCAGGAATTCCCTAAGCAGCAATGGAGTGTTGTTTGTCGGCAGCACGGAGCAGATAATACTTCCGCACAGATATAAACTGGAGTCAGTGAAAACTTTCTTCTATAAAAGAAGCGGACAAGTATAGGAAGTGTAATGGTGGGCCTTCAGGGACTCGAACCCCGGACCAACCGGTTATGAGCCGGTTGCTCTAACCAACTGAGCTAAAGGCCCAAACAGCAACAAATATAATAATATACTAACGAAATAAATTTGTCAATTGACAAGTTTGTTTTTTTTCTTTTGATATATATCATAGCACTCCAAAATATAATATATTAACCGGAATTATAGGTACATATTGTGATTGGAGTGGATATAATGCTGTCACGGACGGAAATCAAATGTGCATCGGATATAAATCAAAAAGAAATGAGAACCCTGGCAGATGTATTAAACAATTATGATTTTCGGGTAGAATCGATAGACAGAGTCAGAAGTGCATATAAGGTTGGTACGGATAAAGGTTTTTTTTGTTTGAAACGTGTAAGCAATGGTTATGAAAAAGCTAAGAAGAGCTATAATATTATGCTGCATTTGAAAGAAAACGGCTGTGACTATATTGCAGAATACTACTGTACAAAAGAAGGAAAACCGATAATAAAACGTAGGGACACGGCTTTTTATCTTACTTATTGGATTGAAGGATGCGAAGCAAGTTTTTCAATACCGGAGGAAATAGAAAGGTATTCTGAGCTTCTGGCGGATTTTCACAACAGAGCAAAGGGATTCAAGACTCCTAAGCATGTTAAGGTCAAGTCTCATATTATGAAGTGGCGTCGGACCTTTGCAAAGTGCCGGGATGAACTGGCGGGATACAGGGAACATATTGACAAGCTTAAGCTGAAAGCAGAGTTCGATTACATATATAAGAGCAATATTGACTATTTTATTAGGGAAGCAGAGCTTGCAATCAGAATACTCGATCACAGCAGGTACGATGAACTTTGTGAGTATTATATAAATGAAGGCAGTATATGTCACGACAGCTTCTATTATCAGAACATAATTGTTGACAAAAATAATAAACTGTTTGTCGTTGACCTGGAGTCATGTCAATATGATATTCCAATGAGCGATTTAGGTAAAATGATAAGAAGGATACTCTCAAAGAAAAGGTTCAAATGGGATTTTGACTTGTGCAGAAGGCTTATTGAGAGCTATTGCAAGCTACGGCCTATGTCAAAGGAAGAATATGAAATGTTACTGGCAATATTGGTTTTTCCTCACAAATTCTGGAAGCTGGGCAGAAAGCGGTATATAGGAAATAAAAAGTGGAACGAAAAGAAGTATATGAAAAAGCTTAAAAGACAATTAAGGAGCAGAGACTATAAAAGGGAGTTCATTTATTGCTATATCAATTTCTATGGGCTGGATTTGGATTATGACCCGGATATTATTGAGTTGTAGTCTTAAATTTAATGGTCGGGGCGACAGGATTTGAACCTGCGACCTCTTGGTCCCGAACCAAGCGCGCTACCAAGCTGCGCTACGCCCCGCAAACTGACAATATAAATGATATAACGAAATGAATTTATTGTCAATAGAATTTGGTTCCATTGTTTCAATAAAAAGACCTTGCAGGTTAATTTATTTAAGGTCTTTTTGTTTTTCAAAAGGTAATGGTGAATAGATGTAGAATATAGTCAATATATGTGTATATATTCAGTAATTACGGAGGTGCAATATGAGGCTTACTTTTTGCGGTGCGGCAGGTACTGTAACGGGATCCTGCCATCTTATCGAGACAGGAAATAAAAAGATACTTCTGGACACTGGTATGTTTCAAGGCGGAAGTGAAGCTGACGAAATGAATTTTGAACAATTCAGGTTCAATCCTTCAGAAATTGATATCCTTATACTATCCCATGCTCATATCGACCACAGCGGAAGGATACCGCAGCTTGTCAAACGGGGCTTCAAGGGCAAGATCATTTCCACAGCCCCGACTTTTGAGCTTTGCAAAATTATGCTTCCTGACAGTGCATTCATACAGGAATCAGAAACAGAATGGAAGAACAGGAAGAGAAAAAGAGCAGGAAAAGAAGTTATAGAACCCTTGTATACCGTCACGGATGCGGAAGCTTCATTAAAGCTTTTTCAGCCTGCAGAGTACAATAAGATCATAGGTATAGACTCAAATATCTCTATCAGGATCAAAGATGCAGGACATATACTCGGTTCGGGAATCATTGAAATGTGGATCAGGGAAAACAACGAGGAGATAAAACTGCTATACTCAGGAGATATAGGAAAAAAAGATACGCCGATTTTGAATGATCCTTCAATAATTGAAGAAGCCGACTATTTGATAATGGAATCCACATATGGGGATAGGCTGCACAGGGAGGCCAAAAACAGTACGCTGGCACTGCTTGATATTATCACTGATACGATAGAGAGGAACGGCAATGTGGTAATACCTTCCTTTGCAGTCGAAAGGACACAGGAAATACTTTATATACTGAACATGCTGAAGGAATGCGAGTCTTCAACAATATGCAATATCCCGGTATATGTGGACAGCCCTCTTGCAATTAATGCAACAGGTATATTTCAGAGCTTCCTGCCTTATATGGATGAGGACACACAAAAATTGATAAATAAGGGAGATAATCCTTTTGAATTTCCTAACCTCATATTCACACACACGGCTGAAGAATCAAAGGCTATCAATACTAAAGAGGGAAGCAGCATAATAATATCCGCCAGCGGTATGTGTGAAGCAGGCAGGATCAAGCATCATCTCAAGCACAACCTGTGGCGTAAAGAGTCAAGTGTGGTATTTGTGGGTTATCAGGCTAAGAATACGCTGGGCAGAAGAATAAAGGACGGAGAAAAGCTTGTAAAGATATTCGGCGAAGAAATAAGTGTAAACTGTAACATTTACTCTATTGAAGGATTTTCAAGTCATGCGGACCAGAGAGGGCTTATAGATTGGGTAGGGGCTTTCATGAGAAAACCCAAAAAAGTATTTCTGGTACATGGAGAAGAAGAATCGTCGAAGGTGCTTTCCAAGCTTATGGAATCAGAGCTGGGGATTCCCGTTGAAGTGGCAAAGCTTGGGGAGACTGTAGAGCTTTCTGAAGCAGCTGCCAGGGAAATAACAGCCGAAAGCAAGAGTATGGATAAATATGATCTCATAAGCTATTTGAGGTCACTGAAGGCTAATTCGGGTGATACTTTAGACAGCCTTGAATACATTATATCTGAGGGCAGCAATGTTAAGAATGATTCATTGCTGTATCACCTGAAAAAACTTGAAGAAAGCATAGCAGAACTGAAAAAGGAAATAAGCTGAAGATATATGCATATTATTCTCTTACCCTCACAATATATATCCAGGAGGGAATAATATGCCGAGTACATTTAAGAATGAAGAACTTGTTAAGGTACAGGGTAAAATATACCCTGTGGTTGGCGGCAGATTGAGACTAGCCCATGATGAGAACAAGAATTTATCCATAGAAACCAGCGTAGTGCAGTATAACGAGGAATCAACAGTGGTCCAGGCTTCTGTAAAGACCGAAAAAGGGACCTTTAACGGATTGGGGAATGCCTCAGTAAAGAGGGATAAGGTGCTTTCCAATGCAATTCTTGAGCTTGCAGAGACAAGGGCAATTGCCAGGGCACTGCGATTTGCCGGCTATGGAGTTGAATATACAGGATTTGAGGAGGTGGGTGAGGGAAAAAATATTAGTGAAGAGAAACAGATCCTGCAGGCTGAGGAACAGAAAAATTCTGAAGCTGCTACAAAAACGCAGATCAACACTATATTTGCGATAGCAAAAAATCTTAATATATCAAATGATGAGCTGAGAGATCTTATACAGGATAAGACGGGAAAGAGCTTCAGCAAAGATCTTTCAAAAAATGATGCAAGCAAGATAATCAGGATGCTTAAGGAACGGGATGTTACTGAAAATCAAGGGACAAAGCTTATGTAATAATCATTTGTGAAAAAAATACACTATAGCTATATAGTGTATTTTTTATTAAAAGGATTTTTTTTAGAAGGATAAAATGAATTTGTGTAGAATCATAAGACATACGTTAGAATAAAGCAACTATTCTGATGATATAATTTTGCTGACTATATACATGTCATTTTTCTAAATATTTTAAATATATTTATACAGTAATATACATATTTGTATTCTAACGAGGCATTTCTTTACTCGCGTTGAGACGCGCAGAGGTAAGGAAGCTTTTCTGCAATCGAAAAATTTCCTGCTGAAGCGTTATATAGAAAGGAGGATATTGTTTTTAATTTATTTTCAGTAAGTTGGAGGAGGAATATTATGAAAAAGAAAGTACTGGCATTACTAATGGTATGTTTGATGGCTGTTACAGCCGGGCTTGCAGGTTGCAGCAGCCCACAGACAGCAGCACCTGCAGAATCTGCAGCTCCTGCCGGAGAAAAAATATTAGTCGGCTGGATGGGTTCTCTTACAGGTGACCAGGCAGTATGGGGACAGTGCGAACTGAACACTGTCAAGATGCTTTTTGAAGAAATCAATGCAAAAGGCGGAGTGCTTGGAAAGCAGCTGGAAGTTATCGGTTATGACACAAAAGGCGACCCGCAGGAAGCTGTAAACGTTGCAAAGAGACTTACAACTCAGGACAAAGTTTGCGCTATACTGGGCCCAAATGCCAGCGGGAATGCTATACCGATAGCCCCTGTGCTTGAAGAGGCAAAGGTTCCGGATATTGCTACAGTTGCAACAAATCCAAAGGTTACTGTACTTGACGGTAAAGTAAAGCCCTATAACTTCAGAGTATGCTTTATTGACCCCTATCAAGGTGCCGTTGCTGCAGGATATGCGGCTGATGTTCTTAAAGCCAAGACTGCTGCAGTTCTTTACGATGTAGGGGATGATTACTCACAGGGACTTACAGAGTTCTTTGAACAGTTCTTTGTAAAGAAAGGCGGAACCATTGTTGCCAAGGAAGGCTTCAAAACAGGTGACGTAGACTTCAGGCCACAGTTATCAAAAATTAAGGCTGCTAATCCTGAGGTTATATTCATGCCTTACTTCTTTAAGGAAGTGGCATTAAGCTCCAATCAAGCAAGAGAGCTTGGCATAAACGCGATACTCATGGGAGGAGACGGATGGCCGTCCGAGCAGCTTATAAGCATGGCAAAGGATGCTGTAGAAGGTTCCTTCTTCGTAAATCATTTGGATTACGATGATCCTGAAGTTCAGGATTTCAAGACCAGATACAAGGCAAAGTACGACAAAGATGTTGAGCTTAATGGTTATCTTGTACATGATGCAGTTCTCATGTTTGTAGATGCTTTGACCAAAGCGGGAGAAGCCAATGGAGAAAAGATTGCTCAGGCTCTTGAAACTACAGATATAAAGGGTATCACAGGAAGGATAAAGATAAGCAAGGATACCCATAATCCGGAAGGAAAAGATGCTGCTATACTCAAAATAGTTGATGGCAAGTATGTATTCCAGCAGAAGTTTGCTGCAGAATAGACATTAATTGACCATGTGAAATAGAGCAGAAGGAAACTCCTTCTGCTCTATAAATGTTCTTTCTGCTCAATACAGTTTATTTTCCTAAACGTGTAAAGGAGAAGAAAATAATGACACAATTTTTTCAACAGCTTATTAACGGTCTTTCCATAGGCAGTGTATATGCTTTGATGGCTGTAGGTTATTCTCTCGTATATAGTATTATGAATTTCAGTAATTTTGCCCACGGCGGCGTAATAATGTTCGGGGCATATTTCGGATTCTTTTTTCTTACATTTTTAAAGTTTCCTTTTCCTTTGGCATTCATTTCGGCTGCCATATGCTCTGCCATTTTGGCACTGATTATTGAGAGAGTGGCATATAAGCCTCTTAGAGAAAGAAGAGCTCCATTTTTGTATTTTATAATATCTGCGATGGGTGCATCCATTTTTATGGAGAATCTTGTAATAGCTATTCCGGCCATTGGACCGACCTTTAGGACCTATCCTGAGATATTTAATAAACAGCCGATAAAAATTGGCGAACTGGCAATGGGAAAGCTTGATATAGCTATGTTCCTGATATCTGCCATATGCCTGATTATATTGATTTATATCATTGATCATACAAAGATAGGAAAAGCTATTCAGGCTACTTCTTACAACTTGAAAGCCAGCGCCTTAATGGGGGTCAATACTGACTTTATATTAATTACAGTATTCCTTATGGGCGGTTTTTTAGCCGGTATAGCCGGAGTGTTGTTCGGTATGAAATATACTGTATATCCCCAAATAGGAATTATTACGAATAAATCATTTATTGCTGCGGTATTTGGAGGCCTGGGAAGCCTGCCAGGTGCGGTAATTGGTTCTGTGCTGCTGGGAATTATTGAGACCTTTACAGCAGGATACCTTTCATCTCAGTACAGGGATCTTATTGCATTTGTACTATTAATTACTGTTCTGGTAGTCAGGCCTATGGGACTCATGGGCAAGGTTACCGAGGATAAGGCATAAGGGGGTGCAGATATGGGAAATGAATATATATTGGGTATATTAACATTAGCGGGAATAAACCTTATGACAGTACTCGGTTTATCATTGCTCACAGGATTTACAGGCTTGTTCTCCTTTGGACATGCAGGTTTTATGGCAATAGGAGGCTATGCTACTGCGCTGATGACGGTAAACTTTCATTGGCCCTTCATACCGGCTCTTTTGGTAGGCGGACTTGCAGCTGCATTGGTAAGTGCAGCACTGGGTAAAGTGACCCTAAATCTTAAAGGAGACTACTTTTGTATTGCTACTTTGGGTTTCGGAGAGGCAATCAGGCTGATATTGGATAATGTGCAGACTTTCGGAGGCGCAAGAGGCTGGCCGGGAATACCCCATTATACAAGTTTCTTGAACGTACTTGGAGTTAATATAGTAGCAATAATTGTACTTGCCAATCTGATTCACTCACGACACGGACGGAACATGATTGCAGTCAGAGAGGAGGAGCTGGCTTCACAGATTGTTGGGATAGATGTATTCAAGTATAAGATGACTTCTCTCATTATCAGTGCTGCTTATGCAGGAATAGCAGGAGGGCTGATGGGGCATTATATGACATTCCTGCAGCCTAAGATGTTCAGCCTTGCAAAATCAACAGAGCTTACTATCATCGTAATATTCGGCGGATTAGGCAGCATATCCGGCAGTGTACTGGGGGCCTTGGTTCTTACCTCACTTCCGGAGATATTAAGGGCTTTTTCTTCATGGAGGCTGGTGTTCTATGGATTGGCTGTAATATTCATAATGATATCGAGGCCTGAAGGCTTGATGGGCGGCTATGAGCTAACCCCTTCAAGTATGAAAAAGCTGTTCAGAAATATCGCGTCAAAGCGAAAAAATACGCTTCAGCGTGCGGGAGGTGACAAGTAATATGGGCATACTCGAATTACAAGGCCTTACAAAGACATTTGGAGGACTTACCGCAGTCGGAGACGTGAATTTCAATGTTGAGAAAGACAGCATCACAGGACTTATCGGACCCAACGGAGCCGGCAAGACCACAATATTCAACCTTATAACAGGTGTATATAAGGTAACAAGCGGAAAAATAATATTCGACGGCAAAGATATTACTAATAAGGAGCCATACCTGATAGCAGAATCAGGGATAACCAGGACATTTCAAAACATAAGGCTGTTCAAAAAACTGACTGTTTACGAGAATGTACTTACAGCATGCCATTATAACGCCAACTATTCGCTTTTGGATTCGGTGCTGAGGTCGCCGAAGTTCAGAAAGCAAGAAAAAAAGCTGAATGAACAAGCTGCTGAGCTTATTGAAATAATGGGCCTCGAAGATAGGAAGGATCTTATTGCCAACAATTTGCCTTACGGGTTGCAAAGAAGACTTGAAATAGCACGTGCTCTTGCGCTTATGCCCAAACTGCTTCTGCTGGATGAACCGGCAGCAGGGATGAATCCTGATGAGACAGAACAGCTTATGAAGCTGATATCGGAAATAAGAAAGAAATTTAATCTGACTATATTAATAATAGAACACCACATGGATCTCGTAATGGGTATCTGCGAAAATATTATGGTGCTTAACTTCGGATGCAAGCTTGCAGAGGGTACCCCCACAGAGGTGCAGAATGACAAGTCGGTTATTGAAGCGTATTTGGGGGTGGAGGTATAGCTATGTTAATGGTTAAGGATTTACATGTATACTATGGCGGGATTCATGCATTAAAGGGGATAAACCTGGAGGTCAATGAAGGGGAAATAGTATCTATCATAGGTTCCAACGGTGCAGGAAAATCAACCCTGCTCAATGCCATATCGGGTTTCTTGAAGTACAAAGAAGGTGAGATCAGCTATAAAGGCAATAAATTAGGATTTAACCCAAGCAAAATAGTTAAAATGGGTATTTGTCAAGTGCCGGAAGGCAGACTTGTGTTTGCCAATCTTACGGTAAGGGACAATCTCATTATGGGTGCATACCTAAGAAAAGACAAAAATGAGATTAAAAAGGATCTGGAGAAGGTATATTCACTCTTTCCAAGGCTTCAGGAGAGGGAAAAGCAGGTAGCAGGAACTTTAAGCGGAGGAGAACAGCAAATGCTTGCTATGGGCAGGGGGCTCATGAGCAGTCCCGATATTATGCTTCTTGATGAACCGTCTCTTGGGCTTGCCCCATTATTAGTGCAGACTGTTTTTGACATAATATTAGATATCAGAAAGATGGGGAAAACAATCCTTCTGGTGGAACAGAATGCATACAAAGCGCTTTCAATAGCTGACAGAGCCTATGTATTGGAACAGGGAAAAATGTCGGCTTCCGGGCGGGCAAGTGACATCGCAAGTGATCCAAAGATACAGGAGGCATACCTGGGGACGAAGAAGTAATGAAAATAATGATTTCTCCAATATATTATTAAAGATCAAGCGAAGTTTTCTTTGCTTGATTTTTCTTTATACTTAATTTTAGTGTGCAATATGTCAAATTATGCTATAATATGTTATACATAACAATAATCAAAGAAAAATTATTATAAAGAGTAAAGGGGGTGCTTGAATATGATGTGGAAAGACAAATATAGTATCGGTATAGAACTTATAGATGAACAGCATAAAGAGCTTTTCAAGCGGGTTTCTGACTTTCTGCAGACAGTTGAGAGCAAGGATAGCTGGGAGGACAAACTGGAAAAAGTTAAGGAAACCATGTCTTTCATGCAGGAGTACGTAATAGTCCATTTTGACGATGAGGAAGCTTATCAGGCACAAATCGGCTACCCGGAAATTGAGAATCACAAAATAGCTCATCATAAATTTAAAGAGGGAATAAATGACTATGTAAAAATCTTTGAAAAGGAAGGCTTCAACGAAGAAAAGATACAGGAATTCGGCGGTAAGCTCATGGCCTGGCTGATAATGCATGTGGGAAAAATGGACCAGATGATAGGGGAATACGCTAAGAGCAAAGGAGGAGAAGCATAATGAAGGCAGAATATGTAAACTCCTTTTATAAGGCAACAAAGGATGTGTTTAAATTAATGGTTGGGATAGATCCTCAGAAAAAGGATCTTAGGGTCATTGAAGATATGGTAAGCAGCAAAGATGCAAGTGTTGTACTGGGAGTAACCGGAGATTTGAAGGGTACTATCCTTTTTGGATTCCCTAAAGATATGACCTTGGAAATGATCAGGATTATGTCGGGAATGGAAATGGACAGGATTGACAGCTTTGCATCCTCCGCATTAGGGGAAGTGGCTAATATTATAAGCGGCAATGCAATGACACTTTTGGCGGAAAACAACTACGCATGCGATATTGTCCCTCCGCAGATTTTTATCGGACAATACAAATCATTTACAATGGCCAGTGAAAGAGCTTTACAATTAATTCTTACAACTCCGATAGGAGAATTTGATATAAATATATCTCTGAAGGAAAGACAAGTATAGTGAGAAAAAAAGATAATAATATAGTTCCATAAGCCGGGTGCTGATTAAAGGTGCTTGGCTATTTATTTTTTGTCTGATTGCACAAATTTTATAAAAACACGTATTCTATAATAGAGAATGGACAATCATTCAATTGGGTGTGAGCATTGGCAGATTAATCCATTAAATTTAGAAGGGATGGTAATATGGAAATTCTGCCTAAAACAAAAGCCATGCAGTATTCTGACAGGCATACTGAAGAAAAAGCAGTGCATGCAGTAAATTTACCAAGAAAATGGTCGGAGTTGTCTTACTCTGGGGAATCAAGGATACCCCAAGGACTCGACCCTGCAGCAGGCTCCTGGTCTACTTACTTTTTCAGAAGAAATGAAGACGGTTTGTTTACTACCTTGGATGGAAACATTGTCAGCTTTGATATCCAGCATCCCGATAACTTTAATTTTGATGCATCAGTGTTAATTGTAAAGGGTGTACTTAAGCATTTGACTCCGAAGCAGCGCATAATCGCGGAGTACTGGGGGGATGGGCCTGCAACCAAGCAGTGGACGCCGATTATCGACCGGCTGTTGGATACGTACGGTTTTTCACCTGTACGTGCAGCAAGGGTGCTGGCAGCTGTACAGGCAGGTATTAACGATGCCTTTGTGATAACATGGTATTTCAAGTATTTATGGGATGTGCCGCGTCCTAATCAGTTAGATCAAAGGTTAGTTACCGCAATATGCACTCCCAAGTTTCCGAGCTATCCTTCCGGACACTCAGTGATATCCGGAACTACAGAAGTCATACTCAGCCATTTCTTTCCTCCCGAAGCAGAAAGATTAAAAGAACTGACTGAGGAAAACAGCATATCCAGGCTTTACGGGGGAGTACATTTTATTGAGGATATAACTGAAGGTTTGAGACTGGGCCGTCAAATAGGAAGAATAATTGTAGTGGAACTGATGAAACAAAGTGATGCAAATCAAAGCGGAATTGACATTCCGATAACTGAGAGCAGGAATGCGGACCTTATGCCTCCGCCTTATGAGCAGGTTATTGCATACCCGTCAAGGGTAAATGATTGTGATTTGCCTCTTTTACCCTAAAGTCCATGATAAATTTGTATATATATGTTATAATATGAACAAAAATATAATAATACATAAGAGGAATAATGCGACTTAATTATAAGTTCGCAGTCATACTCCCAGAGCAATAGCCTTGTATACCGACTCGCACGGTATTAGCTTTGGACAGAATCAGAGCTTGATACTTGTAAAATCCTGACGCACATAAACCCTACCTCCTGTAGGTATGTGCTGGATTTACCTCACGTAAATCCCACGTATTTTACTGCGCATCTTCACTCGATTCTGTTGCCAAAGCCAATAAGTGCTCACTGTTATACAAGGCAAGTGCACTGTAGGATGACTACAAACTTCAGGTACGACGCATTCTTCATAATATGCGAATTATAGATTGAGGTAAAAAATGTCGGAAAGAAAAGCACCAGATAAAGTTAATAATGCCGAAATGGAACGGCAAAAGCAAATAGCCCTGAGAATAAGAGAGAACAATGATATTGAAAAGCTTAAGACGGGAAAGCAGAAACGCATGCATGTGATAACCTTCGGCTGCCAGCAGAACAACTCCGATTCAGAGAAGATAATGGGTATGCTTGCTGAAATGGGATATGCCAGAACCGATATAAAAGAACATGCTGATGTCATAATAATTAATACCTGCTGTGTAAGAGAGAACGCAGAATTGAAGCTGTACGGCAATATCGGTGCATTAAAAAAGCTTAAAGAGGAGAATCCGTCACTGATAATAGGTGTATGCGGCTGTATGATGCAGCAGGAGCATGCGGTTGAAATGATCAGAAAGAAATACCGGCATGTGGATATAATATTCGGCACTCACAACCTATACAAGCTTCCTGAGCTGCTTGAACGCTCAATTGATGAGAAATATACCCTGATAGATATAATGAACACCGAGGGCATGATAATAGAGGATATACCTGTGCTGCGGGAGGAAAAGTTCAAGGCATGGGTTACAATTATGTATGGGTGCAATAATTTCTGCTCTTACTGTATAGTGCCTCACGTAAGAGGGAGGGAGAGGAGCAGGAAGCCTGAGGATATCATAAAAGAAATTGAAAGCCTTGCCAAAGACGGGTGCAAAGAAGTAACACTTCTGGGTCAGAATGTGAATTCCTACGGCAAGGATTTAAATATGGGAGTGGATTTTGCCGACATCATAAGAATGGTAAATGAAATAGAGGGAATTGAGCGAATAAGGTTCATGACCTCACACCCTAAGGATATTTCCGATAAACTTATTCATACCATGAGAGACTGCAAAAAGGTATGCGAGCAGCTTCACCTGCCTTTCCAGGCAGGGAGCAACAAAATATTGAAAAGGATGAATAGGAAGTATACAAAAGAGGAATACCTTAATAAGGTATTTAAGGCAAAGCAGGAAATACCCGGATTGGCTCTCAGTACAGACGTAATAGTTGGTTTTCCCGGTGAAACCGACGAGGATTTTGAAGAGACCCTTGATGTATTGAGAAGGGTAGAATTTGATCAGGTATTTATGTTCATATATTCAAGGCGAGTCGGTACTTCTGCTGCCGAAATGGAGGATACGTCCAGCTATGAGGATAAACACAGGAATTTTGAAAAGCTGGTAAAGCTTCAGAATGGCATATCAAAAAAACTGAATGATGAATACATGGACAAAACCGTTGAAGTTCTGGCAGAGGGCAGCAGCAAGAATGACCCTTCAAAATATACCGGAAGGACAAGAACCGGCAAGGTTGTGAATTTCACAGGAACTGACGGGATAATCGGCAAGCTGGTGAATGTAAGGATAAATGAAATCCATTCATGGTTTTTGAACGGCCAAATGGTTGATGAGGTGAAACAATAATGGCGCAATTTACACCAATGATGAAGCAATATTTTGAAATAAAAAACCAGCATAAGGACAAAATACTGTTCTTCAGACTGGGTGACTTCTATGAAATGTTTTTTGAGGATGCAATAACCGCATCCAAGGAGCTGGAGATAACCCTTACGGGAAGGGATTGCGGACAGGAGGAAAGGGCACCTATGTGCGGCATTCCATATCATGCGGCAGAGAGCTATATTGCAAAGCTTATAGAAAAAAACTACAAGGTGGCAATATGTGAGCAGGTTGAGGATCCTGCACTGGCAAAAGGCATAGTCCGCAGGGAGGTAATAAAGATAATAACCCCCGGTACGGTAATAGAAAGCTCAATGCTTGATGAAAGAGTCAACAATTACCTTTTAAGCTTATATAGCGACGGCAGGCAGGCAGCATTGTCCTATACAGACCTTTCCACAGGAGAATTCTACTGCACATATGCAGATATAAGCGATGCATCGGCTGTCAGAAACGAAATAAGCAGGATTAATCCGGCTGAGATAATTTCCAACACAGATTTTCAGGATATCAAGGCAGCATACTCTGCTTGCAACATATTGGACAAGAAGTATTTCGACCACGAACCATGTGAGAGAAGGCTTAAAAGGCAGTTCGGCGTATCAAGCCTTGAAGGGCTTGGAATAGACAATGAAACACTTTTAAGAAGTGCCGGGGCGTTGCTTTTATACCTTGATGACATTCAAAAGATCAGTTTGGATAATATAAACTATATTAAGAGATACAGCATAAGCAATTTCATGGTGCTGGACCAGAGCACCAGAAGGAATCTGGAGCTTTCGGAGACAATCAGGGGCAAATCCAGGAAAGGAGCGCTTCTATCAGTAATAGACAGAACTTCCACCGCCATGGGAGGAAGGAAGCTTAAAAGTTGGCTGGAAAAACCCCTTTTAAGCACGGTTGACATTAACGGCAGGCTTGACGCTGTAGCTGAGTTGTATGATGATTTTCTGAAGAGGGAAGAAATAAAGGAATACCTGAAGAGCATGTATGATATTGAAAGGCTGGCAACCCGCATAGCTTTGGGAAGTGCCAACGGGAAGGATCTAATAGCCTTCAAGAACTCAATCAGGAATCTGCCCTACATTAAAAGCCTGCTGTCCGATTGTACAAGCACCCTTATGAAGGATATATCCGAGAAGCTGGATGTGCTTGAGGATTTGTTCCTAATAATTGATGCATCAATAAATGAAGATCCGCCCTTTTTACTCAGGGAGGGGAATCTCATCAAGGACGGTTATCTTCCGGAATTGGACGAGATACGTTCGGCATCGGTCAACGGTAAGCAATGGATTGCGGAGCTGGAACAGGCGGAAAAAGAAAAGACGGGTATCAAATCTTTGAAAATAGGCTTTAACAAGGTCTTCGGATATTACATAGACATAACAAAATCAAACCTGCCCTCTGTTCCGGAGTATTTTATCAGGAAACAGACCCTCTCAAACTCGGAAAGATATATCACTCCTGAGCTGAAGAGACTGGAAGACCTGGTACTGGGATCCGAGGAAAAGCTTATAGAACTGGAATACCAGACCTTTATACAAATTAGGAATGAAATAGCGGGGCATATTAAGAGGATACAGCAGACAGCTTCATGCCTTTCAGACCTTGACTGTCTGTGTTCCCTGGCTGAGGTATCCCAGAAGAATAATTATGTAAGGCCTGAAGTAAATAATGAGGACAGAATAATTATAGAAAACGGAAGGCATCCGGTGGTGGAAGCCCAGGACAAAGAGCTTAAGTTCGTACCCAATGATACGAATCTTGATAATGATGAGAACAGGATGCTTATTATCACAGGGCCCAATATGGCGGGGAAATCCACTTATATGAGGCAGGTGGCGCTTATAACGCTGATGGCTCAGATAGGATGCTTCGTTCCGGCATCAAAAGCGGAGATTGGCGTTGTGGACAGGATATTCACCAGGGTAGGGGCCTCCGACGACCTGGCATCGGGCCAGAGCACCTTCATGGTAGAGATGAGCGAGCTTGCAAATATTATAAATAATGCAACCTGCAAAAGCTTGATAATACTTGATGAAATAGGAAGAGGCACAAGTACCTTCGACGGACTAAGCATTGCCTGGTCTGTGGTGGAATACATAGCTGACAAAGCAAAGCTTGGAGCCAAAACTCTTTTTGCAACCCACTACCATGAGCTTACTGAACTGGAGGACAAGATTGAAGGGGTCAAGAACTATTGCATATTGGTGGAGGAAAAAGGAAAAGACATAGTATTTCTGAGAAAAATCGCACGGGGCGGAGCAGGAGGCAGTTACGGAATTCAAGTGGCACGGCTTGCAGGAATACCGGAACAAATACTTGAAAGGTCCTCGGAAATAATATCAATACTTCAAAAATCCGAAAAGAACAGTCACACTGACGTATATGTCAGGCGAAGAAGAAAGAATCCGGTTTTAAATGACCATGAACCTAACCTATTTAATTTTGTAAGTTTTTCATTAGCTGAAGAGTTAAAATCCGTGGATCTGGCTAATATTACGCCTGTTCAGGCGCTTAACAAGCTCCAGGAGCTGCAGGATAAGGCCAAAGAAATGATATAGGAGAATATAATATGGGGAAAATTCATATTCTGGATGAGGCAACAATAAATAAGATTGCAGCAGGAGAAGTGATAGAAAGGCCCGCCTCTATAGTAAAGGAACTGGTGGAAAACTCTATAGACGCAGGGGCGACAGCTATCAGCGTAGAGATACAGGAAGGCGGAAAAAGCTTTATAAATGTATCGGACAACGGCTGCGGCATAATGAAGGAGGATACTGAGCAAGTATTTTTCAGGCATGCCACCAGCAAAATAAAAGATTCCGCAGATATTCAGGGAATAAGCACCCTGGGCTTCCGCGGTGAGGCTATGGCAAGCATAGCTGCAGTGTCTGAGGTGGAGCTTTTAACAAAGGCAGAGGAGGATACAGCCGGAAGCCATGTCATAGTCAAGGGAGGGAAGCTCGTGCAGAGTAAAAGCATTGGCTATCCTACAGGTACAAGCGTTACTGTAAGGGACTTGTTTTTTAATACCCCGGCAAGGCTGAAATTTCTGAAAAGCGATACTTCAGAACAGGGGGCCATAGTTGACATTATTGAAAAGCTTGCCATGACAAATACCGGAATATCCATGAAGCTTACAGTAAACAACAAAGTGGTCCTGCATACCCCCGGAAACGGTGATCTGCTTTCGGTTATTCTGTGTATATACGGAAAGAATATATCCGGAGCGATGCTCCCCCTTGAATATAAAAATGATATTATAAGCATTGAAGGATACATAGGAAAGCCTGAAATTGCAAGAGGCAATTCCACCTACATGACCTTTTCGGTAAACAAAAGGTATGTAAAGAACAGAATGATGGCAGAAGCTGTGAAGCAGGCGTATAAAACCCTTCTTATGAATAACCGCTACCCTTTCAGCATTATTAACATCAACATAAAATCAGAAATGACGGATGTAAATGTGCATCCGACAAAGCAGGAGGTCAAGTTATCAGATGAAAGGGCTATTTTCAATACATTGTACCTTGCGGTAAAAAACTGTCTTAACAACAACAGCCTGATATTTGAAAACCTTGAGGATGTAACGGAACCCCAGGAAGCGCCGTCATCTGCGTTTGAAAGCAGAAGCTCCTACGAGCCGAAAAATGTGTCTTTTGATCAGCTTTCATTCGGAAAGGAGACTGCAGCACCTAAGATTGACAGCTATAAGAGACAGTACGATTATGACAGGAAGCCGGAGGTACAGCAAAAACAGTTTAACAATGAAATAAGGATAATAGGACAATTATTCGGAACATATATTCTGGGGCAGATGGATGATGATTTTTGCATTATAGACCAGCATGCAGCCCATGAAAGGATAATGTTCGAGTATATAAAAGAAAAGTATAATGAAAAGAATATTTCCGTGCAGGAGCTTATGATGCCCATAGTCATTGAATTAAGCCCTGCAGAGAAGGTGCTGTATACAGAAAACAGCCTTATTTTTCAGAACCTGGGTTTTGAAATAGAATGGTTCGGAGAAAACACCCTGGCAATAAGAGCAGTACCGATTTTAATGGGCGAGCCTTGTACAGGAGAATTTTTCAGTAATATCCTTGATTCTCTGAAGGAATCGACATCTATTGCATCTTCGCCTTTGGAAAAGATCATAATAAGCATGGCCTGCAAAAATTCGATAAAGGCAGGGGACAACATTGCACCCGAGGAAATAAGTGTGCTGCTGGAGAGGCTGATGAAAACAAGCCAGCCATACACCTGCCCTCACGGAAGGCCGACTATAATAACCATGAGCAGATACGAGCTGGAGAAAAAGTTTAAAAGAATAATTTAAGCTCAGAGGTGTTTAGAATTGCTGCCAAAAATTTGCATACTCGCAGGACCTACAGCCGTAGGGAAAACTGAGATATCCCTCGCTCTGGCAAGGAGTCTTTGCGGTGAAATAATATCAGCAGACTCTGCCCAGGTTTATAAATATATGGATATAGGAACGGCGAAGCTCAAGGAAGAAGAAATGCAGGGCATAAGGCATTATATGATAGACGAAGTTACTCCGGATATGGATTTCAGTGTAGCCCAATTCAGAGAAAAGGCCGAATTATATATAAGAGATATCAACGATAGAGGCAAGCTGCCGATAATAACGGGAGGAACAGGGCTTTACATAAATTCCCTGCTTAATAATCTGGATTTTACGGACTCCATTTCTGATGAGGAATACAGGAGGGAAATGCAGGAAACAGCTCAGGTAAAAGGAAATGAATATGTGCATGCCATGCTGGAAGCTGTTGATCCGGCATCTTATAAGAGGCTTCATCCAAACGACCTGAGGAGAGTGATCAGAGCCCTGGAGGTTTATAAGCATACAGGCAGGCCGATTTCATACTTTCAGGAAGAATCCCGGAAACAACCGCCAAGGTATGACTTTGCATACATCACATTGTCTATGGACAGGCGGAAGCTTTATGAAAGAATCGAACAGAGAGTTGATAAAATGATGGCATCCGGGCTGGTAGAAGAAGTGGAAGGGCTTATTAAGAGAGGATACGGCAGAGAGCTTAATTCAATGCAGGCATTGGGCTATAAGGAGATTGCGGATTACTTGCACGGATCTGTTTCGAAAGACGAAGCTGTGAGGATACTGAAGAGAGATACAAGGCATTATGCCAAAAGGCAGCTGACCTGGTTCAGGGGGGATAAAAGGGTGAATTGGGTGGATGTTGACAGTTTCTATAGAAAGGAAGCCATAGTGGAAAATATAATTAGGTATATTGCAGGAAAAATTCCTTTAATATAGAATAAATAACTAATAATTATATAATAATATAAATATACATATACTTGGCATTTGCTTATTTTATTTTGGAGGGGAATTGGATGAACAAGGTAAATATAAATCTTCAGGATGTGTTTTTGAACCAGGTCAGGAAAGAGCACATCACCATTACCATCTATCTCGTGAATGGATTTCAGCTTAGAGGAAATGTCAGAGGCTTCGATAACTATACAATAGTACTGGATAACGAAGGGAAGCAGCAGCTGGTTTATAAGCATGCAGTATCGACTATTATACCTGTAAAACCGATTAATTTCGCTTTCAGCGATAACAAACCGGCGGATAATACAGTTAAATAATTGATTCCATTACAATCAAGGGGGTATCGCAAAACCGTTGAATAAGCAGTTTGCGATATCCCTTTAGTATTTGAAGAATATTTCGGTGCGTTGTCTCAATATGGAGGTTTATGCTATAATAATTGCAGAAGTTTAGCCTAAAGAAGAAAAAGAGGTAATATTATGCATTATAAAACAACGGACTATCTTATTAACAAGCTGAATATAAGCAAGAAGATAATAGATATCTGCGTATCCACCGAGGATGAAGTCTCGGAGCAATTCAAAAAGATTGATGAGGTAAGTGAGTTTAATCAGTACAAAGTACTTGCCGCTATGCAGAGGAACAGGATAAGTGATATGCATTTTAACTGTTCTACCGGTTACGGCTACGGGGATGTGGGACGTGAAGCCCTGGAGAAGGTATACGCGGAAGTATTCGCCTGTGAGGATGCACTGGTAAGGCCGCAAATAGTATCGGGTACCCATGCATTGGCTCTTTGCCTGTTTGGTATATTAAGGCCCGGTGACGAGTTTATCTCTGTTACGGGAAAGCCTTATGACACTTTGGAGAACATTATCGGAACAACCGATAAACGCCCTGCCGGATGCCTCAGCGAGATGGGAGTGGTATACAAACAGATAGAGCTTACTGCAGCAGGAAAAATTAACTACAATGAAATAACAAAGAAGATAAATGAAAAGACAAAAATGATACTTATACAAAGATCCCTGGGTTATTCCTGGAGACCCGCCCTGACACTGGAAGATATCGAATATACCATAAAATTCATCAAGATAATGAATCCGAATATAATCTGCATGGTTGACAATTGCTATGGAGAATTCCTCGATTTTAAAGAACCTACAGAAGCAGGTGCGGATATTATAGCAGGTTCGCTGATTAAAAATCCCGGGGGAAGCATTGCACCTACAGGAGGATATGTATGCGGAAGGGCTGATTTGGTGGAAATGGCTGCAAACAGGCTTATCGCTCCGGGTATAGGAAAAGAATGCGGGGCTACCCTTGGAATTAACAGACTTTTTTTCCAGGGCCTTTTCATCGCTCCCCATATAGTATCTGAAGCTGTCAAAGGAGCAGTATTCTGCTCAAGGCTGTTTTCAAAGCTGGGCTTTGAAGTCAATCCCGATTATAATACCAAAAGAAGTGATATCATTCAGGCTATCAAGTTCAATAACAGAGATGCGCTGATTGCTTTTTGCCAAGGCATTCAAAAGGGCTCACCGGTTGATTCTTTTGTTGATCCTGAGCCTTGGGATATGCCGGGCTACAATGATCAGGTGATAATGGCCGCCGGAGGCTTTGTGCAGGGAGCGTCTATAGAATTGAGTGCGGATGCACCCTTAAGGCCTCCCTATATTGCATATTTGCAAGGCGGAGTTACCTTTGAACATGTAAAAATCGGGTTGATTTATGCTTTGCAGAATCTGGCAAGCAAAGGGTTCATAAGTATATAAGCTATATGCAGCAATCAGGTTTTGTAAGGTATTAATTAAGCAGTATTAATGATAATATTAGAAAGTATTATTAATACTGCATTTCTATTTTATTTACATTGAACTTTTCTAGTGGTATAATTTTTAATTATTATTGTAGAAATAATAGAAGAGAGGTGGCAGTAATGACAAGTCTTTCAGATTTGATTAAGAATGATATACTATATGTAATAAATCCACAGGAATACCAAAGGGAAGAGCTTATTAACCTGCTGAAGGATCACCCGGAAATACGATTTGTATCTATGGCCGGTGCAGACCTGACAGGCAATAGTACAGATGAGAGAATACCTGTAAAGGCTTTTATCGAGGATATTGAAGAATTTCTTAACGGTTCTGTTCAAACTGACGGTTCAAGTGTTGTACTGCCCGGCATAGCAACACTTAATGACGGAAAATTGGATTTAGTCGCCGATACCAATTGTATATGGTTCGTAGATTACAATTATGAGAACATCGATTATGAGACAGGCAGGCCGGTGGGCACTTTAAGGATACCTTCCTTTCTGATGCACGGCAATAAGTATGTGGATTCAAGATCGATTCTTATTCGTGCAATAAACCGTTTCAAGGCCGAAATAATGAAGATTTTTGAAAAATATCCGTCCATATGCAAAGAATATGGAATTAGTTACGGCGATATTGATGAGATTCTGTTGACTTCAGCTACAGAGCTTGAATTCTGGGTAATGACTCCCAACGACAAGGCAGATACAGAAGCTCTTACAGCATCTCAGGAGCTTCAGGAATCATATTGGAAAAGAACCAAGGGAATAGTCAGAACCTCTCTGGAGCAGTCGCTTCTTTTGATGGATAAATACAATCTAAAACCTGAAATGGGGCATAAGGAGGTTGGCGGCATAAAGGCGAAGCTTGATGAAACAGGTAACCTCACTCATATAATGGAACAGCTGGAGATAGACTGGAGATATGATTCTGCTCTTCAGGCAGCAGACAATGAAAAATGGGTCAGATACATTGTAAAAGAAGTATTCAGGAAAAACGGGCTTGATGTTACATTCGATGCAAAACCTATTGAAGGAGTTGCAGGAAATGGTGAACATACTCATGTAGGAGTTGCTGCAAGGCTTAAGAATGGCAAAACAGTGAATCTGTTCACACCGTCGGATATGAAAAAGGACTTTTTGAGTATTATCGGATATGGAGCCTTAATGGGACTGCTGAAGAACTATGAAGCTGTAAATCCTTTCATTTCATTTACCAATGATTCGTTTAACAGACTTAAGCCTGGATTTGAAGCACCGGTTTGCATAGTATGCTCCTTAGGCCATGATGTTGAAACACCATCAAGAAACAGAACGGTACTTGCAGGATTGGTCAGGAATATGAGTAATCCGCTTGCTACACGTTTTGAGATAAGGTCACCAAATCCTAAGACAAACACATATCTTGCACTTGCAGCGATTTATCAGTCAATGCTGGATGGTATAAAGGCTGCCTGCGAATCCGGTAAAACTAATGCAGAACTTGAAAAGGAAATATCAAAAGCGCCTGAGTCCGAAGGCTTCTACCTTGAAAAAGGCAGGGCGTACAGAAGCGAGGAGGATGTTTTCGATTATTATTCTCAGGAGGAAAGAAACAGTTTATTTGGAGTACATCCCGCAACAGTATATGAGAACATTAATAACTTCGTTGAATATCCTGAAAAGCTAAGTGTGATACTGGAGGGAAATGTGCTGGATGAGAAGCTGGTAAAGAGCTTTACCACTGCTGTCACAAACAGATGGGTAACTGAGATTATAAACAGGCTGCTTCCGGAAAACATGGATATTGTGAGAAAATGCAGAGCTGTTCACAGCAAACAGAAAGCTCAGGACCTTGATATAACCTATTGGGCGCAGGTTGATCACCTGAGGCACTATCTGATGAAGGATACCTATAATTCAAAATCACTCTTCACAAGAGTGAGAGAAGCTGCAAAAGTAAAAGACTATGAAACCCTGTCCCGGCTTCAGAAGGAAATGGCTGAAAAAATGAGCGAATTAAAAGAGCTGTACAGTGATTATAAGAAGAATTTGATAGATATATAAGCATAAGGATGAAGAGGATATCGCAAAACTATTTTAAGTAGTTGGCGATATCCTTTTTTCGTTCATTCTACAACAGATTTTGATGGAAGAACAGTTGAAAAAATACTCAAGATAAAGTACTATAATATTATACTGATATAGTATAAAAGTATACAAGTCTGACAATTTTGGGAGTGATAATGAACATGAACAGGCGAACCGAAAAAAAGTTAAAGGATCTATTGGAGAAGTCCAAAGAACTGTTCCTGAAATACGGATACAATGCTGTTGCCGTTGACAGAATTGCAGATGAGGCCGGAATAAGCAAAATGACAATATATAAGTACTATAACTCAAAAGAAGATTTGTTTATGGAAGTAATTAAGAAAGATATAGAGCATCATGCCTGCGAAATAATGAAGGCAATAAGTGAGAGCAGCAGCTCAATTGAAAGAATTGAAACGCTCTATAACTATTCAACCGATATGGCAAAAAATTATTCACTGGTACTCATAAGGGATATCATGGAGAAAAAGAACCTTTTGGATAAGGTGACGGAGATAAAGAAAAACTTGATGCTACCCATATTTGAGCATATTATTTATGAGGGAATAAGGAACAAAGAGATTCGGGAGCTGGATCTGGATTTTATGTCCGAGCTGCTTATGAATCTGCCGAAGGCACTCTTGAGCATTGACTTTCTGAGCGATGAAAACAAAATGATCAAGTTTTACGGCAATTTCATTGATTTTTTGAAATTCGGGCTGTTTGGGGAAAAGGAGAGGGTGAAGAGTGCAGAAGAAGATATTGATGAGGGTCGAAAACCTGAGCAAGGACTATAGGATGGGAGAGGTTACCGTTAATGCACTTTGCGATGCAAGTTTTGATATCTACGAAGGTGAATTCATTGTTATACTTGGACCCAGCGGCTCAGGCAAGAGTACGCTTCTGAACATTATAGGAGGAATGGACTTGCCAACCCAGGGCAAAGTATTTCTGAGGGATGATGAAATTAATAAATATAATGACAGGAAGCTGACAGCCTATAGAAGGGATAAGGTAGGATTTGTATTCCAATTTTATAACCTTATGGCTAACCTGACTGCAAAGGAAAATGTAGAGCTGGCAACAGAAATGTGCATGGAAGCTTTGAATATTGACGAGGTTATGGAAGCGGTGGAGCTTGGAGATAGGAAGGATCATTTTCCTTCACAATTGAGCGGAGGAGAGCAGCAGCGTGTTGCTATCGCCAGAGCTGTAGCAAAGAATCCGCTTATGCTGCTTTGTGATGAACCGACCGGCGCATTGGATTATAAGACCGGCCTTTTGATATTGTCATTGCTTCATAAGATTAATCGGCAGTTTAATAAAACTGTAGTTATTATTACGCATAACATGGCAATTGGAGAAATGGCAGACCGTGTAATAAAGATGAGAAGCGGACGTATAGTAGAAATCAAGGAAAATGCTTCTCCGATTCCTCCCGAAAGGATTGAATGGTGATGAAAAAGCTGGACGTCAGACTGCTGAGAATGGTCAATCATTCCAAGGGACAGTTCGTTTCAGTTACCGTAATTGTAGCTGTTGCGTTATGCATATATATATTGTTCAGTATAACAACCATCAATATAAATAATGCAGTTGAACAATATTACGGTGAAACAAACATAAACGACATCGTAATTGAGTTAATGAGAGTCCCGCAGGCCGCAGTTGACGATTTGAAGTCAATAGACGGAATAAGTAATGTGCAAGGACGCGTAAGTGTAGATGTACCGCTGCAGGTTGACGACAAAAATGAAAGAGTGAATATACGTATAGTATCAATTCCTAAGAATGGAGGGGTTATAAACAAGCTCCATACTATAAAAGGCAACAGATCGGAATTAGGCGACGATAATGTGATCCTGCTCCAACAGTTTGCCAATGCAAGGAATATAGAGATTGATGAAGTCATAACACCATATATAAACGGCAGAACTCACAATCTGCGGGTTTCCGGAATCGCTGCCAGTTCAGAATATATATATTTAATGGAAAATGAACAATCTCTCCTGCCGGCTCTTGATAAGTTTGGTGTGGCTTATGTCACTGAAGCTTTTGCGCAATCTGTCTTTGGGTATAGGGGAAGCTATAATGAAGTTCTGATTAAATTGGCGGAACAGAAAAACATTGAGGATGTAATTGATATAGTAGAAAAAAAGCTGGATAAGTACGGGCTAAAACGAATAACAAAGCTTGAAGACCAACTTAGCAATAATGTATTAATGCAGAAGATAGAAGGAATTGAAATGATGTCTTCCGTACTGCCTGTTATGTTCCTTATGGTTGCAGCAATAATAATATCGATTATGCTGTCCAGAATTGTCAATAACGACAGGATGGCTATAGGTGTACTGAAGGCTTTGGGATACAGTAATTATAACATTCTATCCCATTACACAAAATATGCATTGGCAATTGGCCTTGCAGGTTCTGCTGCAGGAATTACAGGGGGAGTTCTTTTATCAAAGCCTATGAGCGAAGTATTTGTATCTTATTTTAATATACCTCTTTCAGGTATTAAAGTACAATACAGTTATATACTGAATGCCATAGTGCTGACCAGCTTGTTTTGCATTGGTTCGGGACTCTTTGGTGCCAGAGGTGTAATAAAAATAATGCCGGCTGACTCTATGCGTCCTGAAGCCCCGAAATCGGGCAAGCGTATTATCCTGGAAAGACTAACCATACTTTGGAGGCGTGTCTCTTTCAGCTGGAAAATGGTTGTACGAAATATATTTAGAAACAAGAAAAGATTTTCATTCCTGGTTCTGGGTTTGGCCTTGGCTTATGGCATTAATGTTGTTCCATTGTATATGATGAATACTATGGTATCAATGTTTGAGCTTCAATATGGAGAATATCAGAAAATGGATTATACAATAAATTTTGCACGTCCTCTTTCTGAAGGAAAAATAACGGATTTAAGCCATCTGATCAAGGCGGATAGAATTGAGCCAAGGATTGAGTATCCTTTTGAGCTTGCAAACGGCTGGAGGAAAAATACTGTCGCAATAATCGGCATACCGCAGGAGACAGCATTTTACAAATTTGTGGATAAGGAAAGTAATGATGTCAAATTGCCGGATAAAGGAATTTTTATAACTGAAGCTATAGCAAAATCACTTAATGTACGAGAAGGTGAGTCAATAATTGTGAAAAGCTTTTTGCCGGGGAAGAAGGATGTACCTCTGAAAGTAGCGGGTATAGTAAAGCAATATTTGGGGGCTAATGCCTATATGAATATTGAAGAAATGAGGACATTGCTTTTAGAAAGGCAGATGATTACAGGAGTATCAGTTGCCTCTAAGGATAATCTGAAGGAAAAGCTAAAGGATGTTAAAAATATTACTACGATAAGCTCTGTTGATGATATGAAGCAATCTTTTGTGGAGTATCTTGATACCATGAATCTTGCAATATGGATGTATATGTTGTTTGGTGGAATACTGGGTTTCGCCTTGATATATAATGCAACCATTATTAGTATTTCCGAACGTAAAATGGAATTTGCATCACTGCGGATAATGGGCTTTGAGAAAAAAGACATATATAGTATGCTCAGCAAGGAAAATCTTATCATGGCTTTAATAGCCATAATAGTCGGGGTCCCTTTGGGAGCAGGTATGATTAACGGTATGGCTGATTCCTTCAGTTCGGAAATGATAACTTTCCCGGTTATCTTTTCACCAAGATTTTTTATACAGGCAGCTGCAGCAACAATTATCTTTGCAATAATTGCACAGCTCGCTGCATTAAGAAGAATATATAATCTGAACTTCATTGATGCGTTAAAAAGCCGTATATCATAGGGGGTATAAAAATTGAAGAAAAAAGTCATCTGGACAGGTGTAATCTTATTAACAGCAATTGCAGCAGGCTTGAAAGTCAAGATGGGAAGTCCGGCAGTAACTGTGGAATTAGCAAAGGTCACCAGAGGCGATATCGAAGAATATGTTGAAGAAACCGGAAGCCTGATGCTCGAGCAAGAAACAGCCGTGTATTCTGCAGTATCCGGAAGAGTAATACAAGTACTAAAAAAAGAAGGTGATCCGGTAAAAGAAGGAGAAGTTATTGCCAAAATTGATAACAGCGATATAAATCTGCAGATAAAAGCATTGGAAGCACAAAAGCTTGGGATTTCGGCAAAATATGCAGAAGCTAAAACCTCGGCGGATGATGAAGCTATACGTATCCTGAATGCACAGGTGCGCTCTGCGGAAGCTGTATATGAAGAAGCAAAAAGGACAATGGAAAATAATAAGGTATTATATGAAGCCGGTGCAATAAGCCTCGGCACTTATAAGAGCTCTCTTACAAACCTTGCAGCTGCAGAAGCAGGGCTGGAAACTGCAAAAAGTAATCTGGCAATTGCTGAGAAGGATATTTCGGGGAACATAAAAAAACAATATGAAGCTCAGCTTTCCGAAATTAACGCCAGAATTGAACAACTAAAGCTTAAATCCGAAGATATGATTGTTAAAGCCCCAATAGACGGCTTGGTATTAACTGCCGAAGCAAAAACAGGCAGTATTGTGCAGCCAGGGATGAAGCTATTTGAAATAGGAGGATCGGAAGGATATTATATTGAAAGCGATGTGCTTATTGAGGATATTGCAGGAATAAGTGTAGGTTCAGCCGTAATAATTGATGATGAAGAAATTGGTATGCAAGGTGTCAAAGGAACAATAAGAAAAATACACCCTAAAGCTCAAAGCGTCATGTCCGCTCTTGGAATAGAACAGAAAAGAGTCAGGGTTGAAATAAATTTGGAAAATGAAGCAACAGGGCTGAGGCCGGGATATGAAATGACAGTTAAAATCATAAAGCAAAGCAGCAAAGGTACACTTATTATTGATGAGAAAGCCGTATTCAGCTATCAGGGAAAAGATCATGTTTTTGTCAATGAAGACGGTGTAGCAAAACTAAGGGCTATCGAAAAGGGGATTGAGGGCAGCGAACAGGTTGAGGTGGTAAGAGGCTTGATGGAAGGAGAGGAAATAATCCTGTCACCGGATGAGACACTGGAAGAAGGCACCAAAGTAAAGGGCGGACTTGATTAATTGTTTAATTGTTACGATTCGATATTTTTTGTATTATAAAAGTCGAGTATCTTCATGCTTACTTTGATATTATGTTGATATGAAAGGGAGGGAGAAAATGCTCAAGGGATTAAATCATGTTATAGACTATATTGAAGATCATTTAACCGATGATATAACTCCCGAAATAATTTCCGAGTATGCCGGGGTTTCTGACTATCACTTCAGGAAGATATTCTTCTATCTTTCTGGTTTGACTCTTAACGAATATATCAAGAACAGAAAGCTGTCGGAAGCAAATAAGGATTTATTGAATGGAGAAAAGGTAACGGATGTTGCTTTTAAGTATGGTTATCAGTCAATGGACGGCTTTACCCGGGCATTTAAGAAATGGAGCGGATTTTTGCCTTCAGAAGTAGTGAAAAAAGGCATAATCAAATCGTATCCCAAGCTTTCATTCATAATAACAGTCAAGGGAGGAATAAACATGGAATATAGAATTGAGGATAAACCGGCGTTTAATTTAGTCGGTGTAAGTAAACGTGTTCCTATGCAATTTGAAGGTATCAACAAAGAAATTGTAAAGCTTGCAGAAAGCATTACAGAGGAACAAAAAAAAGAAATGCATTCTCTTCAAAATATGGAGCCTTATGAAATTGTCAATGCTTCTTATGATGCTGATGCTAATTTCTTAAGAGAAGAAGGAGAATTAACTCACTTGATAGGTATCTTAACCACTGAAAATCAAGTAAGTGACCTATTGGAAAAAGTAACCGTCGAAGCCTGCACATGGGCCGTATTTCCTAATGAAGGACCGTTTCCTTCCACGCTGCAGGATACAATGGCAAGGATATATTCAGAATGGCTTCCTTCGTCGGATTACGAAGTAATCAATGCTCCTTCCTTTTCATTTACTAAAATGGATAAACAGAAGAAAGATTATGCTTACAGTGAAGTCTGGATTCCTGTCCGGAAGAAATAGATACAAAAAATACAGATCCGATAACCTATTAGAGTATATACAGCGGTTATCGGATTATTTTTATCTTATTGATCTGAATACTCCTATGACTTTCCCCAGGATGGAAAGCTCCTTGGCTATTATCGGCATGAGGTAGGGATTCTCCGGCTGCAGCCTGAAATAATCCTTTTCTTTATAAAAGGTCTTAACCGTAGCTTCATCATTTAACAAAGCCACTACAATATCACCGTTCTTGGCGATTGACTGCTTCCTTACAATTACATAATCGCCGTCAAATATACCGGCGTTTATCATGCTGTCACCCTTTACAATCAGCATAAAAGCTTCATTGTTTCCGACAAAATCTATAGGTACCGGAAATGTATCTTCGATATTTTCTTCGGCAAGTATGGGAAGGCCTGCTGTAACCTTACCGACAACAGGCAGCTCTACCATTTCCTTTTTTGTAACTACAGAACTGCTGCTATCGAGGACTTCAATGGCACGAGGCTTTGTCGGGTCTCTTCGGATATATCCCTTTCTTTCAAGCCTCTCCAGGTGGCCGTGAACGGTAGAAGTGGATTTCAGCTTCACGGCATCACATATCTCCCTGACAGAAGGGGGATAACCTTTCTTATTGATCTCCTTTTTTATGAAGTTCAAGACTTCAAATTGCTTTTTACTTAAATCATCAATATTCATATTACTCTCCAATATAAATATAATTCCCAATAATTTCTTCTATCATTATAACATAACAAGTTATAAATTTCAAACATACGTTCGTAAATTTTTATTTTTTTTCTTGACATAGCACATATGTTCGCATATAATGGAGAAAAGAACAAATGTTCGCAATGGAGGTAATTATATGAAAAGGTTTGTTATCAGGAGCAAATCGAGGTTTATAGTCTCTATCGGCATTATAATGATATTTGCAATGTCCTCGCTTTTTACACTGGCAGTAAGTGCCAGAGAGAATCAGGATGTTCTGATGATTCCTGAATACGTAGAAGAAGGGGATACTCTGTGGAACATGTCACAGAAGCATAAGGGAGGCATGGATATAAGGGAATATATTTCCAGGGTTATGGAGATCAACAATTTGCAGAACGCAAATTTAAAGCCTGGAGAACTTTTATATTTCCCAAGCTTCAAATAGAATATTTATTATTTAATTACAAGGTCTTCAATATCCTTTTTTAATATAGCCAATTTTATATTGTTGGATATTGTCGGCATTTTCTCCATTAGGGCAACAATAGGTTGATATGCATTACCTATGGCGATGGTTTTTTCTTCTTCCACAACTTCGCTGATACCATCAATAATCAACTCATATTTTTGCATCTTGATTTCAAAGCCGTTATGACTTGTTTCCAGTGTACAGTAAGCCCTTGATACTTCTTTGCCTTTTACTATTCCGGAAAATACCAGGATATTATTGTCTAAGCGTTCAAAAAAGAAAGGCGGTATTACTTCGGCATCTTCACCATAGTAATCAGTTGTTAAATCTTTTAAACTCAGCTCATCTACAATTATTAAGTAATCCTCTATACCTGCAGCTATATTTTCGGCGCATTTTATGATTCTGTCTATATTTCGATACAGCCACTTTTCCTTGTCTATTCTTTTACCAAATAGCATTATCCTTGGAACCAGGATGTACTTCTTATCCTTATGATAAGCAACCAATGAAAAACCATCATATCTGTCATCAGGCTGGATACCGAATTTTTCATATTCAGGGGGCTCATATTCATCATTTACCACAATGTCGAAGTAAATGGAAGAATCAAAATTCGCCAATGTCATTTTATTATTGCTCAGATATTTGACAAACAATATTTTTTTCATATCTTCGTCTATATCCAATCCCTTTGATATATCATCCAAGCCGGATTCTTTTCCTTTAACAATAGATTTGGTATCTATCTTGCTTTTTCTTTCCAGCATATCCATGGAACTGTTAAATAGGAGGGAGGGATACTGGTTAACATATCGGTCAATGTTTTTTGTTTTTATTTTAATGATATTGTCATATAGGAAGTATTCTTTTTTGTCAATCAGTTTTTTAAAAATTACATCCCATTGTATGATTATTTTATTATCCTTATTGACCAGTGGTATCCCGTTAATAGTGTCGATGATACAATACAGAATCTCCTTTATCCTGCCTTTTTCTATCTGCTCATTAACTCTGTACAGAATCTGGTATATTATGAACATAATATATATTAATGTGGTAATAAGCCAGGGAGTGCTGAAATTAACATCAAGTACTTTCATAAAAATAAACTCAATTACCAGTAAGAAAATATAAGCTGTAAAAACAAAGATATTAGTAGAAATATTAATCAATATTAACACCACCTTCTTATACAAATATAAAGCAAGCTTATACATATCAGCAGATAGCTTTTCGATTGGAGAAAAAGGACATATTTTTGCATTATTATAAATATAATATCGGCATAATATATCCTTCTCTGAATAGATAATTGAAGAATTATCAAAGTTTACGGCCGGATTGCATTTTAGTGTCTATACATTGTAAAATAGAATTGACATATAAATTTAGGAGGAAGTTATATGGGTTACAAGAAAGAGTGTGTCTTAATGGACAGAGAATGTACCGATTGCGGAGAATGTAACATATGTGACCTTGACCCCAATAAAATCTGCGACAATTGCTGCGCTTGCATAGATAAGACCGCTGATTACACCAGCATTGAGATAGATGAGATAATAGAAGATGAAAATGCTGAGCTGGATACGGAAGATCTGGAAAAATGGAAATATGAAAAGGACTATATAGTTGATTACAGTGAAAAAGAAAGAAATGATTAACATAAAAATATTTATGTTAATCATTTCTTAGATTTATTTTTTCTCTTCGGCAAGGGGATTGGCATTTACTGCGTTCCTCAGAGTTTCATCATCCAGATGCGTATAAATCTGTGTTGTTGAGATGTTTTCGTGTCCAAGAATCTGCTGAATAGACCTGATATCGACTTTTCCGTACTTATACATTAGAGTGGCAGCAGTATGTCTCAGTTTATGAGGGGAGTATTTCTCCATATCGAGGTTGGAAATACCGATATATTTTTTCACAAGGTATTGTACGGTCCTTTTGCTGATTCTGCGCTTTCTTTCGCTTAAGAACAATGCATTCTTATCTTCAACATCGTCAACAGGACGAACCTTTAAGTAATTGTTTATTGCATCTATGCATGCCTTGTTCAGATATACAGTCCGTTCTTTGCTGCCTTTTCCGATTACAGTCAGTATGTCATTGTTGATTTTGTTTATATCTATGCTTATCAGTTCTGAAAGGCGCAGTCCGCAGTTTAGGAAGAGAGTAATTATAGCATAATCTCTTTCTTTGTTTTCACCATCTATAGAAGCAAGAAGCTGCTTGCTTTCCTCAAGGGTGAGGTAAATAGGATGCCTTGAGTTGATTTTCGGTGATTCTAATTCTGCACTTGGATTTTCTTTGATCATTTTCATTTTATGAAGATATTTGAAGAATGATCTTATACATGCAACCTTTCTGGCCCGGGCATAGTTTTTATTATCTCTCTGGTTAGCCGCGAAGGAGAGGAAGGAATATAAGTCAGCAAGGCTTATATTGTTGATTATATACATATCTACATCATCAACAGGAATTTCATCAATGTCCATATCAGTTGCCACATAACCACGTTTCATTTTTATAAATTTGAAAAAGAGAGCAAGGTCATAACTATAAGCGGTGATAGTATTTTTTGATTTACCGCGGATGGTTTCCATGTATTCAAGAAATTCAACTGCGATATCAGGAAGTTTAATCATATTACATATCCCCTTTTTGATTTTTTGAGCATAATTGCGCGAAATGATTATTTAGCGCAATTGAAATATTCGACACGGAAGAGGCAAAATCCTCTTTTTCTGATAAATTTATTATTAAGTTCAATAAATTGCTAAAATATTGTTTGTCACTGTAACTT